>JAJDNK010000102.1 GCA_022340715.1 bacterium BMS3Abin03
AGGTTTTTACTTTTTACCGGGTGGAGAATTGAAAACGGTGGGTTTCAGTTTAATTAATAATGCGTATCGCTTACAACCTACAATTATATCAAATAAAAACAGAAGAAACGGTACAAGGAAGAAGGCAAGTAGGTTTTTCAAGAATTATGTTTAACTTTTATTGAGGAAATGAGCTATTGTAATTAACTTTATAGTAGTGTGCATTATATTTTAGACACACAACGACAAATTCCTTTCACTGCCGAAATTCAGGTACGTACACTTGCTGATGAACTTTGGGGCGAAGTTGATCACCAAATTAACTATCCTCATAAAACAAAGAATATCTCTTGTCAGGAACAGATAAAAGTTTTAGCACGCATTACTTCGGGTTGTACTCGGTTAGTGGATTCTATTTTTGACACCTATTATATGAGAAAGAGAGAAAAAAAGGCGTAAGAACTTTATAACTGAAGTTCCTACAATTAATTGTTTATTACATCCATTCATACTACTATTCAGGCATTCTCTTCCTTTCCCTACTTTCGATAATAAAACATTGTAACAATCTCTTACAAATCTGATACGTTTTCAAAGCAATCCTTCACAATCGAAAAGTGTTGCTCATTAATAAGTGTTGCAATTCCTTACAACTCATTTACATTTTAATGACAATTTTAGTACGCCTGTTTATTAATATTCGTGTGTAGATTGAATGACAATGGAAGGAAAGTAAGATGAAAACAAATAAAAAATTATTTGACGTCCCTTCTATAGATTCTATCCGGGATATGGTATTAAAATCTGTAAAAGCTTATGCCGGTAAAATTGCACTGGAAGACCTTATCGATTACCCTATTTCAAAAGCAACCTACGGCGAGCTGAACGAATACATTTTGAAATTTGGCAGCTCATTAAAAAAAGCAGGTGTTAAGCAGAGAGACCACATTGCGCTAATTGGCGAAAACCGGGTTCAGTGGGCTATTGCATTTCTTACGTCGATGGTGTTCGACTTTGTTATTGTTCCTGTCGATAAAAACCTCACACAAAATGAAATCCTTAACATCATTCACGAATCTGATTCAAGCGTGCTGATATTCTCAGGTTCATTCAAGGATTTATTTAAAGAGAGTAGAGACATACTGAATAAAATAGAACTTTACGTTTGTATGGATCTGGAAAAGAAAGAAGATGATTTTTATTCGATGACCGAGATGATAAACGACGAAACTGAAAATGATATTGAACTTCCTGAGATAAATACGGATGATGTTGCCGAGATTGTCTATACTTCCGGCTCACTCGGAAGAGCAAAAGGAGTGATGCTGAGTCAGAAGAATTTATCTTCTAATCTTATGGCAATGAGAAAAATGATAAAGACGTATCCTAAGGATAGATTTCTTGCCGTTCTCCCGATGCATCATACTTATCAATGTACCTGTGGATTTTTATGTCCCATTTATTCAGGGGCTTCGGTTCATTTTGCACGTTCGTTAAAAACCATCCCTGAAGACATACTGAAATTCAAGCCAACCATTTTTCCCGCTGCTCCACTGTTATATAACAAGATGTACGGTAAGATTACTCAATCGGTATCAGCCGGTAAAATAAAGTCTGTTTTGTGTAAGGTAATGATTTCACTTTCCGGTTTTACTAAAAGTGTAGGCTGGAAAAATTCAAAGAAAGTTTTTTTCAGAAAGCTGCACGAAAGGTTTGGTGGATCGATGCGCCTTTTCATTGCCGGCGGTGCCGCCCCCGATCCAAAAGTATCCAGAGGATTCAGAAATTTTGGTTTTAATTTTGTCCAGGGTTATGGCTTAACCGAGACTTCCCCCATTCTTACCCTCAACAGGATTAATCATTTCAAAGATGAATCGGCAGGATTACCTTTACATGGAGTCGATATTAAAATTAATGAACCCGACAGCAAAGGAGTCGGAGAAATTTATGTAAAAGGATTAAACATTATGCTTGGTTATTACAAAAATCAATCTGCAACTGAGGAAACATTCGATAACGGATGGTTTAAAACCGGTGATCTCGGCTACTTTGATGATGATGGGTTTCTTTACATCTGTGGTAGAAAGAAAAGCGTAATAATTGCAAACAACGGGGAAAACGTTTATCCTGAAGAGATCGAAGATATTTTGAACCGTAACCCGTTTATTCTTGAGAGCATCGTTTACGGTGAAGCAGATGAAAAGCATGACGAAAGAATAGCAACCTTAGTTGTCCCGGACTCCTCGGCATTTATTGAATACTCTACGAAAAACAATATTCTGATAAATCCTGAACTGGTTGATAAAATGATTTCGAATGCTGTAAAAGAAACCAATCAACAACTGGTAGGATTTAAGCAGATTAAAAAATATTATATCCGTGATGACGAACTTGAAAAAACCACAACACAAAAGTTGAAAAGACATGTAATTGGTAAAACAATAAAACAGACTGACACGGAGGGCAAATTGTTATGCGTTTAAAAGATAAAGTAACTATCATAACCGGTGCGGGTCGCGGAATCGGGAAAGCAATTGCACTGGGATTTGCAGAACAAGGGGCTCACATTGTCGTAGCAGCACGAACGGAATCGGAAATAATTTCCGTGGCTGATAATATCAAAGAAATGGACAGAGAAAGTCTGGCTGTCGTTTGTGATGTTACCAATGAAGACCAGGTAAAACACCTCGTCGATAAGACAATGAAAAAATTTAACAGGATCGACGTGGTCATAAATAATGCGGGCATAGGAACAATGCGACCGGTTTATGCTACCCAACTCGATTCTTTTGAGAAGGTTTTAAAGGTTAATCTTATCGGAACTTTTTTGTTAACAAAACATGCATGGCAGCCAATGAAAAACTCAGGTGGTGGATCTATAATAAATGTTTCTTCATTAGGTGGATTGGTTGGTTATCCTTTACTTTCAGCTTACTGCGCAAGCAAGTGGGGTCAAATAGGATTCACTAAATCCTGTGCGGAAGAAGGCAAGAAGGATAACATACGGGTAAATGCTATAGCTCCCGGAAAAGCAGATACAGCTATCCGCGCCAAGATTAAAGAGGACAAAACAAAGATGCTCAGTCCTGAAGACCAGGTAGATGCCTGTGTATTTCTTGCAGCAAATGAATCCAGGTATATAACAGGACAGGTAATTTCACTGGAGTGGTTTGGAAAAGAACAGGATTAAACGATACGAACTTCACAAATGAAGTTCCTACATTTAAATATTTCCTTCTTTCTACTTCAAACATTTTCTTTGTTGTAATCTTGTAGCCAAACGGTGACTTTCTTTTTACAATTCCAAGACATTTGGTGATTGCTTGCAATTTATAATTACCCCGGAGTTAATTCATTTTATAAAACGCAAACAGAAAAATTGATTGTGAAACACCGGAGGTAAAAAATGAAGAAAGTAATTGTCTGGTTTATTCTTGTATCATTTATGAATCTTACCGGGTGTTATTCCCACGATCTGCTCGCCCCGTCATCATATAAGTTTGATGAAAGAAAAGAGATAAAAATTATTACAAGAGACACTACATACAACTTTAAAGGTTATCAATACGTTTTGGTTAGTGACACATTAATAGGCATTCAAGGAAATGTCCTTCTAAACAAAGCAGATATAGATGAATCTTCAGTAAAAGTACCGGTTGATGAAATGCTGCTTGTTGAAGTATCAAGTGTAAATGGAGGGAAAACAACACTCTTAGTTGTCGGTAGTCTTGTTGTGATATTATTAATTGCTGCTGTTGTGGATCTTACAAAAATTTTAAGTTCACTCTGGCATTTATAATTGTAGCTTATGGAATGAGAACTTTTTACAATACCATAGCAATTGGCAATTGTTTTAAAATTATTATTAAACCCTTGAAAAGTGCATTTCTTCTAATTATATATTAAAAGTAAATTTATCTACTGAATAATTAAACTCAGTTAAATTGAAGTCAGGAGGGATTAAAATGAACACACGCCTGTTAATTTTAATATCAATACTTTTCCTGGGAATATCATCATTAACATTTGCACAGGATGGAACAGCACTTCCTTTTTTACAATATCCGGTTTCGCCTTCGTTAAACGGTATGGGGGCTACAGGCACATCACTTCCCACTGATGATCCGTTTGGATTTATTTATAATCCCGCCCAGTTAGGTTTTACAAGCAGGGAAAGTAATTTATCTTTTTCAATTTATCCTTCATCTGCAAATTTTTCACCGGTTATATCTGCTGAAGTTAGTTCATACGCTTTAAATCTTGGATACAACCTTAATGATCTCATTGATTTTCCATTAAGAGTGGGTTTTGGATTTGTAAGACCCGAAATGAGTTTTGGAGAATTTACAAGTGCGATCAACGGTAATACCTTCGAACCTCGCGACTATTACCATGCTTATTCAATAGCTGCGGGAATTGATTATTTTGTACAGTTCAGTGCCGGGCTAACTTATAAGAATGTTACTTCCATTTTATCTTCTTTACCCAATAGCACAGGCAAGGTTGATCTTTTTGACTTCGGTTTCTTACTGAATGTACCTGTAATAAATTTAATAGATAAAAATCCATCGGTTCAGTTTTTAAGAAATGTGCCGGCTACACCTTTCCTGAATTTTTCGTTCGGTTATTCCCAGCTAAATATTGGTGATGAAATTTATTATGTAGATCCCGATCAGGCTGATCCTGTCCCAAGAACCGCAAGACTCGGTTACGGTTTGTCAACAGGTATTGATTTTAAAATCAATGATAATAAGTTAAGAGCCTTAAGTTTTAATTTTACTGTTGATGCAGCGGATATCCTGGTTATACGGGATACACTTGGTTACACATCATATCAATCGGGATTTGGAGACATAAGTATTGGTGATAACATTATTAATATTAAAGGTGATGAAAATGTATTAAGTCATAGTGGAGTAAAAATCGATCTCGTTGAAACAGTTAGTTTTCTCTGGGGAAAATACTCCGGGAGATATTTTAAAGGTATTATGCAAACAAGCGGTTATGAAATACGGGCAAAAGGATTATTCAAACTAATAGATACTCTTGAACCGGATCCTGCTGTTAAGTTTATATCGGATCATTTTGATATAAGATATTATAACTCAACATATAATAAGAATACAACTGCTGAAAATAAATTTAATGGGATTGCTGTTTTCGTGGAAGGATTTAAACTTTAAATTTATGGCGTACACGCATACCCGCCATTCTTTTATTGTAATGTTCTATGTGTTTTTTATCAGCTAAAAATTATATACAAATCCGATCCAGGGAATAAAAGGGAATCCGTCCATCTCTTCATCGAGAGGTCTCAGAAAAGCAAAATCTGCTGCAAGGTTATCGCCAAAAAATCTTATACCGGCTGAAACAATTACTGTTTCAGGTAATATCCAGTTTTCGGTAATAAATTTAAAGCTGTTGGAGACCTGTACTTCTCCGCCCAAAAGTATAAACGGCTTGTCTGAAGGTTCCCAGTTTTCATGTCCCCAGCCGATTCCAATAGTCACCGCTTCCATTTGTGAACCTATCGTTGTTAAACCATAAGCAATACCAAAACTGTTTTCATTAAAGTGTGCATAAATTAATCCTCCGCCCAGGCTGAAATTTTCGTTTTCATAAAATCTTACTTTAGGTCCCAGATAAACCATCTGCTGGTCTGCACCCGGAATTAACGACATCCCGCCTGATACGGTAATAAAATCCGTAATACCAACTGCTAACATTGGGAAAATGATTTCATAAGATGAAAAATAACCTTTCCCAACAGGGATGGTTCTTGCCGTGGGGGCAAAAAACAGGCGTGTACGGTTGGGATCATAGCGGACGAAATGATTATCTACAAACTCACCTTTAAGTATTTTTCGTTCTTCTATAGTTGCGGGATTAATTTCCATCCTGCTTCCTGAAATTGTTCTGAATAAAACCAGTGAGTCGGTTTCTTCAATGACATAACCCGAAATCTCTGATTCATCGGTGAGTGTAAGCTTTGTGACAGATGAAGAATCTGCCTGCCCGAAAGAGAAACTACAGACAAAAAGTACAAGAACGAATGAAAGAAAAATTAATGACAAAATATTTCCCGGTTTCATGATATACTCCTTTTTTTGTTCAGTATTAAAATCAGGAGTGTGCCCGGGATTTATGTCATGATCTTGTCAATACCAGGTAAATGTTTTCACTGATTCAAATTATATGAGATATAACTCTTTGTGTTGATAACTTTTGTAGAGAAGATTCTAACGTAATTCTATTTTACGAATTTGTATCCGGCACCGAAAACGGTAAGCAAATGTGTTGGTTTTGAGGGATCATCTTCGATTTTTTTTCTTAATGAAAGGATAAAATTATCTACCGTTCTTGTCGATGGAAAATTCTCGTAACCCCAGACTTCATCGAGTAATTTGTTCCTTTCAATTACTTCACCTTCACGGATAACCAGGTATTTCAGAATTTTTAATTCCATTGTAGATATTTGAATGTCTTTATCCTTTCTACGGACATCGTGACTCTTAAAGTTTACATAGATATCCCCGAATGAATATTCTTCTATATCTTTTATTAATTCCGACTGTCTTCTTAAAAGTGCTTTAACCCTTGCAACCAGCTCTTTTACGCTGAAAGGTTTGGTAACATAATCATCGGCGCCGAGTTCCAACCCGAGAACTTTATCCATTTCTTCTTTCCTGCTGGTTAGCATAAGAATAGGAGTACTGATGCCTTTGCTCCTGATGTTCTTACAGATATCGATTCCGTTTACATCCGGTAGAATCAAATCAAGAATAATAAGATCAAATTTATCTTTAATTGCTTTTTCGTATCCCATTTCGCCATTTTGCACGCCTGTGACTTCAAAGTGTTCGGCTTTTAATGTTTCTTCAAGTCCGGCTAGAATTGCGGGATCGTCTTCAATTATTAATATTTTTTTCATTGCTTACCAATGGAAATAAGAGTGTAAATATACTTCCATTCCCGGGAGTACTATTAACTTCTATTTTGCCTTTATGGGCATCCATTATGTGTTTTACAATTGTTAATCCAAGTCCTGTTCCTTCAACAAGTGAAGAGGCTTCTTCTTTTATTCTAAAAAATGGCTCGAAGATATTGTTTAATTTATCTTCTGTTATTCCTTTTCCCTCGTCCTGTACTTTGATTCCGAAAAACTCACCGGTTAATAATGTTTGAACAACCGTTTTTGAATTTACCGAGGAGTATTTTATCGCATTGGAAAGTAAATTCATTAAAACTCTTTCGACTGCATCTGCATCGGCTTTTATGAAAACATCTTCGCCGCATATTTTACTTTCAACAACTTGGTTTGCCATACTAAACTGGTACCTCATTGATTCAATGGTTTTGCTTACAATTTCATTAGCTTTAACAGTTTTTAAGTCGTAGGTTTTTATGCCGTTTTCAATTTTGGCAAAATCAAGGATATTGTCAATTAACCTTCTTAGCTTTTCACTTTCGCCTTCTATTATTCTAAGATATTCCTGTGATTTTTCTTTCGGCAGATCAGACTTTTGTTGTAAAAGTTCAGCAAACATTTTTATAGAAGTAAGGGGAGTTTTAAGTTCATGAGTCACTGTTGAAACAAAAAACGATTTAATCTTATTTAGTTCATCGAGTCTTTCGGCTTCCATCTTTTCAATAATAAGTTCTTCATTCAGCTTGATCCTGTCAATTGTTAATGCAGCAGTTAAAGCTACAGTGTTTAGTAAATCGATATCATCTTTGTAAAATCTTAATCCGGATTTTTTGTTGCCAAGGACCAGAAAACCATGAATTATTCCCGATGGTGACTTAACCGGAAAAACAAGCATCATACCCCAGCGCTTAAAAACTTCTAAATTAGCAGATTCTATTTTTAGTCCCGGCTCAACTTTATCTGGAACAGCAACAGGTGCTGACAAATCTGTTTTCAGATTTTCTTTCTCAAACATTATACTTCTGCTTTTAAGAAAATCCCAACCTTTGTTTGCGATTATTCTTACCCGGTTATCGGATTTATCGAGAAGGAAAAATCCTAATTTATCAACAGGAATTAATGCATCTGTTTGGGAAACAATTTTTTCAGCCAATTGCCGGACATCGGTTGTGTTTTTTATATCATCAAGAAATCTGTTTTGTTCTAAACGATAATCGTATTCCACACGGAAAAATTTTCTGTCTACAAATTTCTGAATCTTGTTTTTCACCGGTTGTAATAAAAATGCTATCGCTAGTGCAGTTATCACCGAAGGAAATAACGGATTTACTTCTGAAACAAACAATGAAATCACACCGGACAAAGCAACATACACTATTGCGATTCCGAGAAGAACCGCCGTGTAAACAACACTGCGATTGATTATAAAGTTTATATCCATCAGGCGATATTTAATAATCGCAATACTGAAACTTAATGGCATTGCAACTAACAGAATCAGCAGCAGGGACTCAGGAATAAGACTTTGACCGGTAAGAATTAACGGGATCACCCATAGAACTACAAAACCAAATGGACCTATGAAGAACCCGAAAAGCAACCATTGTAATCTTTTTCTTACTTCAATATCTGTTGCTTTAGCGTAGATATAAATGCAAACAGAAATTGAAATCAGGATACAGGCAACAAGGAAAAACCTAAAAAAATTATTGAAGAAAAAAACATAGCTTTTTATGAAAACAAAATTGTCGCCAGTTGCAACTCTAATAAACAAATAAATTAGTACTAATGCGCAGATCACAGAGCAAGCATACAATATTCTTAACAATCTCCTGAAATTAGGATTAGGTTGAATTGCGAAAGTGGTGGTAAAATGTGTAAACAAAACCGGTGTAAAACTATAAGATATTAACCAGAAAATTCTATTAAAGTAGCCATATCCTAAAGGTGCAGTAAAATAGTTAGATGCTGTACAGGTAATTATAATCCCCAAACCCAAAGATGCCCAGTGAAATATATTGGCAGAATTATTTTCCTTTGCCATAAATCTTACGACAATAGCAATCAGCAGAAATAATCCTCCTACAATTGCCATCATTAGTAAGTTAAAAAAAGAATAATAACTTGTAAGTAGAATTATAGCCCAATATTTCTTGCCATTTTCAATAAAGGATATTTTTACCTCATCATTTATGTTTTTACCATCGAGATAAAGTTCAATTTCTTCCCAACTGGAAAATGAATATCCATCGATTGTTGTAATAATATCTCCGGTGGAAACCCGCGAGGTTTCGGACTTACCAACAACTAATAGTTTAGAATCGAGTAAGTTTGTTTTGAATGGCAAATCAGTTTTAATTGAATTCAGGTAGATCCCCAACACACAAATAATAACGATACAAGAATCTGCAAAAAGAATAAAACCATCTTTCAAATCGATGCGTTTCAAAAAGTAGTATCCTTGTAATTAATATTATAATGAATATTAACAGCAGTGATATTTGGAGGTAAAAGTATTTAATTAATATTACGGAGCTAAATTGATAAGGTCAATAAGAATCTTGTCCATGTGGAATGATAAAAATCTTCTCAATTCTAAGAAAACAATAATCTTCACATTCTCCCAATTGAAAAATTTATTGTGAAATTGTAATATTTTCGTGAAAAATGGAGGGTATTAACATTTGTCATTAGTGGAATATGATTTGCGTAAGCAGGTGTGCTCGGGTGGGTGTGTCTGTAATTTCTGCCCGGATTAATATCTCAACTAAAAAAGTTTTTATATGTACAATTCAATTGTATTGGTTAAACAGGTACCGGATACGGCTAACATATCCGGAAAAGTTATGAAAGATGACGGGACTGTTAACCGTGCAAAACTTCCTGCAATATTTAACCACGAAGATAAAGTCGCACTGGAACTTGCATTACAGGTGAAAGAGCGTTACGGTGGAAAGGTTACAGCCATAACAATGGGTCCACCACGTGCATCAGATATTTTACGTGAGTGTCTTTATCTCGGTGCGGATGAAGCATACCTGATAAGTGATAGAAAATTTGCAGGGGCGGATACACTTGCTACGTCTTATGTTCTTTGCGAAGCGATAAAAAAAATCGGTGATTATCATTTTATTTTTGCAGGCAGACAGGCAATAGATGGCGATACAGCACAGGTTGGTCCGCAGACTGCCGAGAAGCTAGATATTCCCCAGATAACCTACACTGAAGAGATTATTGAAGTTTCCGAAGGAAAAGTAAAAGCAAGGAAAAAGATAGATGGCGGTTATGAGATTATTGAATGCAAGCTGCCCGTTCTCCTTACGGTTTTAAAAGATGCAGTACAGCCGCGTCCTTTTAGTGCGAAGAGAGTGATGGCTTTCAAGGGAGCCAAATCGCTAATGGATTTGGAAAAGCTAACAGAGGAGAACTCTCTTCTTTATATTGATAAACTCACACACGAATATGAGGGACGTGGATTATATATTAAAACACTAACAATGGATGATCTTAAGCTCGAAGACGATCGTTGCGGAGTAAAAGGTTCACCTACAAAAGTGTACAAAGTCGAGTCCGTTGTGCTTGCTGGTGGAGGCCACAAGAAGGTTGAAGCCACTAAAGAGTCTCTGGGTGAGCTTATTGATCAATTAATGTCAGATCATATTTTCGGATGAACACATTGAAATTTACGAACGAAGTTTGGGTATTTATTGAGCAACGGGATGGCAACCCTGCTGATGTGAGCTTTGAGCTTCTTTGCAAAGGACAGAAGCTCGCAGATGCAATGGGCGGGACGCTAAAATCCATTGTCATCGGTTCGGGCGTTGATGCAATTGCTGAACAGACTTTTACTTATGGGGCTGATGAGGCACTCGTTATTGATCATCCTTCATTAAAAAATTATGAAACTCTTCGTTATGCCGGGATATTAAATGATCTTGTAAAGAAAAACATTCCGCGTATTGTTCTTTTCGGTGCAACAGTTATAGGAAGAGATCTGGCACCCAGAGTTGCTTCACACACAAAGAGTGGCTTAACAGCCGATTGTACAGACCTTCAGATTTCCGATGTAACATATTTAAAGCAGAATCATTCCAAACTTCTTTTACAGATAAGACCAGCATTCGGTGGAAATATTATTGCTACTATCATCACGCCTGATGTTCCAACACAAATGGCAACTGTTCGCGAAGGTGTGATGGAGCTTCAGCCGCTTGAAAAGCCGAAAAAAAGGAAGATCACAAAGATTGAATACAAACCGAATCCTCTTGATGAACTGGTGAAGATAATTGAACAGCACAGGGAAGAAAATAAGGTAAATCTTAAAGCTGCACCAATTATAGTTGCCGGGGGTTATGGTCTGGCAACCAAAGAAAATTTCCGTTTGGTTGAAGAACTTGCTCATGCAATCGGTGGTGAGGTTGCAGGAAGTCGTGCAGCTGTGGATGCAGGATTTGTAACACCTGACAGGCAGGTAGGACAAACCGGAGTTACTGTTCGTCCGAAACTTTATATAGCAGTCGGAATTTCAGGTGCAATTCAGCACAGGGCGGGAATGCAGGATTCAAACAAGATTATTGCAATCAATTCTGATCCCGAAGCTCCCATTTTTGACATAGCACATTACGGTATAGTCGGAGATGCTACGGAGGTGCTGCCAGCTTTCATAGAAGTTTATAAACATAAGTTGAAGTAATTGTAATGCCGAATTTTTTTAAAGACAATAAAGATCTGCAGTTCATTTTTAACAATCTCGATTTAAGAGAAGTTGTAGATATTGCAGAGGATAGTTTTACACAGGCTAAAGAATTTAACTATGCTCCAACCGATTATGAAGATGCAATTGAAAATTATCGAAAGGTGCTTGAGGTAGTTGGTGATATTGCCGGTAACTTTATTGCCGAACGTGCTTCCGATGTTGATGAGGAAGGTGCAGTATTAAAAGACGGTAAAGTTCATTATGCAAAAGGCACGCAAGAAAATTTAAAACAACTCGCTCAGGCAGATCTTCTTGGAATGATCTTCCCGAGGAAGTACGGTGGATTGAATTTTCCTTTTACTTTGTATGTTATGTCTACTGAGCTTATTGCAACTGCAGATGCTTCTCTAATGAACATTTTTGGTTTGCAGGATATCGGTGATACGATAATGAAGTTTGGTAGTGAGGAACAAAGACAGGAATTTTTACCTGGTTTCTGCAGGGGAGAATACACGGGGGCAATGGCATTAACCGAACCAGATGCCGGATCGGATTTGCAGGCAGTTAAGCTTCATGCTTACCAGGATGAGAAAGGGCAATGGTATTTAAAGGGGGTAAAAAGATTTATTACTAACGGGAATGGAAACATTCTTTTAGTTCTTGCCCGCTCCGAACCGGGAACAAAAGACGGTCGTGGCTTAAGTATGTTCGCTTGTTACGGCGGTGATAAAATTAAAGTAAGAAGAATAGAAAACAAGCTCGGTATACACGGCTCTCCGACCTGCGAGCTTCAGTTTAACGATGCACCCGCACAGCTTGTAGGTCAAAGAAAATTCGGATTAATAAAATATGTTTTTGATTTAATGTACCGTGCAAGGATGGGAGTCTCCGCACAGGCACTTGGAATAGCACAGGCTGCTTATGGCGAAGCATTAAAATATGCAAAGGCAAGAGAGCAATTCGGTAAATCGATTTACAACATTCCTGTAGTCGCAAACATGCTTATCGATATGCGGGTTATTATTGAGGCTAACCGTGCGCTTTTTTATAATGTTGCTCAGATTGTCGATTTGAAAGAAAAGCTCGATGAAAAAATTAATAAGCTTAAAGCTGAAGGTAAACCATTTTCAGAAGAAAACATCAGGCTTAAGAAGATAGTAAAGGAAGCTAATCTCTTAACCCCGGTCGTAAAATTTATTTTAACTGAATCAGCAAACAAAATAACTTATGATGCATTGCAGATTCACGGCGGTACTGGTTATATGAAAGAGTTTAAAGTAGAAAGATTAGCACGCGATGCACGTATAACAAACATTTATGAAGGGACCTCACAACTTCAGATAGTTGCGGCAATTGGCGGAGTGGTGAATGATATCCTTGCAGAGAAATTTGATGATTGGGAAAAGAAAAATTATAAAGGCGGAGTTGCACCGCTGGTTAATCATCTTATAGAAATAAGAGAAATATTTAAAGATGCACTGAAGTATGTTCTTGAGAGAAAAGATCCAGTATTTCAGGAAGTAGCAGCAAAAGATCTTGTTGAACTTTACAGTTGCCTCTACATCGGTTACATACTTTTAGATCAGGCTGAAATAGAACCGAATAAAGTTTTTGTTGCCAACAGGTATGTACTAACTTCACTTGCTAATGCAAGAAAGAATGCCGAATCAATAAAGGACGGTTTGTTCGGAGATATACTTCATGCAGAGAAAATTTTAGCATAATGAAGGGCAGAGGAGAAACCATGAGCAAAAAGCAACTCTTTTATTATCGTATTTACGATGATAAAGAAAAGCTTAACTACTTAAAAAGTTCTCTACCTTATGACAAAGTAGAGTATTGGCTAAGGGAATATGAAAGAACTCATCAGAAGTATTTTAATCCTGAGTTCATTAATTTTTTGAACGAACATGATCCCGAAGCCGAAATTATAGAAATAAGCGATATGTCATATTAACCCCACCCGTTATTGTAGACTTCGCTTATGGATCCCGGCATACTGTGCAGTTAATCTTGTCCGGCGCCGGGATTTTTTATGTCTTTTCCGCTTAGTGTCATTCTGTAAAAGAATCCTTTTATATAATTTGAAAAATTAATATTGGGTATTTCTGATTAACAAACAGAATTCCCACTGAATAACGAATGTATAATCCATATTTAACACTTTTCTTCATAAGCATTAATTAAAATGGGAAATATATATGTAAGAGTAGCAATGTTGTGTTTTATATTATTAGTCTGGTCGAATTTTGCTTTCGTTTTTCTCTAATTGTTTCACTTTTTGATATATTTGGTCTGATAATTTCAAAATTTTTGTTTTTTGAGGAGTTTATTAATGTCTGTCGATATCGAATTACTTTCTATAAATACAATAAGATTTTTAGCAGTTGACGCTGTACAAAAAGCCAATTCAGGACACCCGGGAATGCCGATGGCTTGTGCACCGATTGGTTACACTTTGTATAAAAAAGTTTTGAAACATAACCCTGCAAATCCTCACTGGTATAACAGGGATAGGTTTATTCTTTCTAACGGTCACGGCAGTATGCTTTTGTATTCTTTGCTTCATCTTTGCGGTTACAAAGTAGCACTTGATGATCTGAAAAATTTCCGCCAGTGGGAAAGCATTACTCCCGGACATCCGGAATATGGTTTGACTGAAGGTGTGGAAACTACAACTGGTCCACTCGGACAGGGTTTTACAAATGCTGTGGGAATGGCTATAGCACGGGACTATTTAGGAGCATCGTTTAACAAAGATGATTACAAAATAATAGATCACTATATCTACGGGATTTGTTCCGACGGTGACTTAATGGAAGGCATTTCCCACGAAGCTGCTGCACTTGCAGGTCATCTTAAACTTGGTAAATTTATTTTTTTCTACGATGATAATAAAATAACTATTGATGGTAGCACATCTCTTGCTTATTCAGACGATGTACAAAAACGGTTTGAAGGTTATCACTGGCAGGTCTTACACGTAGATGATGTAAATGACCTGTCCCAGATGAATAAAGCGATAGAAACAGCACATAAATCAAATGACAAACCGACACTTATTATAACGAAAACGCATATCGGTTTTGGCAGCCCAAACAAACAGGATACTGCTTCAGCACACGGTTCTCCTCTCGGCGAAGAGGAAGTAAAGTTAACAAAGCAAAATCTTAACTGGCCTGACGATAAATACTTCTACATTCCTGGTGAAGTGAGTGAGCACTTTAAAGAAGTAAGGAAGAAAGGTGAAGAATATGAAGCTGAATGGAACAAATTGTTTGAATCTTATAAGAAAAAATATCCTTCTGAGGCTGAGCAATTTCTAAAGATAATGAAAGGTGATTTAGGTAATGGATGGAAAAAAGCTTTACCTGTTTTTGAAAATATAAATGAAAAACTTGCAACAAGAGCAGCTTCGGGCAAAGTAATCAATGCTATTGCAGAATATCTTCCAATGTTAATTGGAGGTTCTGCAGACCTTGAACCTTCCAATAATACTATGATAAAAGGTATTGGTAAATTCTCAGCAGATGACAGAAGCGGGAAGAATTTTCACTTTGGAATTCGCGAACATGGAATGGCAAGTATAATGAATGGTATGGCATTGTACGGTGGAATAATTCCGTATGGTGGAACATTTCTCGTTTTTTCGGATTATCTGCGTCCGGCTATCCGTCTTGCTTCAATATCCGGTGTTAAAGTCATTTATGTTTTTACCCACGATAGCGTTGGTCTGGGTGAAGATGGTCCCACGCATCAACCGGTAGAACATTTTGCAGCATTAAGAGCAATTCCAAAATTAGTTTTCATCCGTCCTTCCGATGCCACCGAAACAGTTGAAGCCTGGAAAGTAGCGATTGAACACAAAGGAAGTCCTGTTGCATTGATTTTAACAAGACAAAAACTTCCTATTTTTGATCGCAAAAAGCTCGCTTCTGCGGAAAATTTGTATAAAGGCGCTTATATTATAAAAGAAGCAAAAGACAATCCACAAGTAATTTTAATGGCATCTGGTTCGGAAGTTTATTTGGCTATCGATGCAGCAGAAAAACTTCAGGAAGAAGGAATTAATGTACGCGTTGTCAGTTTCCCGAGCTGGGAGTTGTTTGAGAAGCAGGATAGCAAATATAAATCACAGGTATTACCCGAATTTGTAAAAGCAAGAGTAGCGATTGAGGCAGGCGTTTCCCTGGGATGGAAAAGATATGTTGGTGATCTCGGTGAGGTTATCAGTATTGAAAAGTTTGGCGCATCGGCTCCTTATACTACTATTTTTGAAAACTATGGTTTCACCTCTAAAAATATCGTTAATACAGCCAAGAAGGTTCTAAATAAAATAAAAGGAATGAATGCATGAAAAAAGTAGCGATAGTTTTCGTACTTATAATTATTGGCATTCAGTTTTTTTCGGTAAATAAGACTAATCCGCCTGTAAATGAAGGGTTAGATGCTCCGCCCGAGATAAAAGGAATTTTTAAAAGAGCATGTTACGATTGCCATTCCAATGAAACCAATTGGCCATGGTATGCGAGTGTTGCTCCTGTTTCCTGGTTAGTTGCTGATGATGTTGAGGAAGGAAGAAAACATCTCAATTTTTCGGAGTGGGGCAACTTAACAAGAAAAAAAATAGCTCATACCAAAGAAGAAATCTGGGATGAAGTAAAAAATGACGATATGCCTTTGTGGCAGTATTCATTAATACATTCGAAGGCTCGACTTAGTCAAAAAGACAAAGAGTTAATACGGGAATGGACCGGCCAGGGAGAGGCCGAATAAAAACGGAGATAATCCTGGTATTTATAATTTGCCTGAAAGTGGATTATTTTAATCCCAGCAGGTAGTCAGCTAATTTCCCTAAATCTTTTATATTCTTATTACTGAAATTCGGCATCATTATGTTAGGGAATTGTTCCCTATATTCTCCCAATCTGGCTGAACTCATAAACGACTGCGGGTTACGAAGGTATGAAATCAAATCCTTCCTGCTGTAATATTTACTAAGATTTTTTAACGCAGGTCCCTGCATTGTTCCCTGTAATTCAGAACCGTGGCAGTTTACACAACCGAAGTTTACTATTAATTCTTTGGCGGAAAGATTTTCAGATGTTGTTGGACTTGTTATTTCAGTTTGCGGAATATTCTTTACTGGTTCCTCTTCTTTTGTAATCCTGCCGAGGATAAATAAAATTATAAAAAGAACTAAAAAAGATGCTATCCATATCTGTGGTTTGGTCATTTATGTTCTCGCACTCACTCTCAACTAACATTAAATATAACAAAATTGACCCCAAAATTATCGAAAAGAAAAAATTTTAACAAACTTAATTGTTATTGTCCGGGCTTAATATTTTTATCCTGGCAAGGAATATTTTGATAATATTTATAGATATTTTCATTAACAAAGATTAACTTAAATATGTTCATCATTATCTTAGTTGACACCTCACAAAAGTAAAATGGAACAGGACAACAAATTCATAAAGTCACTGATAGAGAGTGCACAAAACGGAAAAGTTGTTGCATTGGAAGAGCTTTATAAGATGAATATTAATCGTATATATGCAATTGCGCTTCGTTTAACGGGAAAAGGACCACTTGCCGGATTGCTAGTTCAAAATGTACTTATAAATGCCTGGCAGCAACTTAAAAGAATAAGAGCAGATGTATTATTTGCTGATTGGTTGAAGAGTATGATAATTTACGATACACTTGGTGAACTTAGAAAAGGTGAGCTTCAGAATGACAAAAAAACAATAAAAAAATTTAAAGAAGATGGAAAAGCCGATTCGCATTTTCAGGAGCCTCTCGAAAAAGCAATATCTGAATTACCAGACAACCTGAGAATAGTTGTTGTATTAAACCTGATTGAAAATTATTCAATATCGGAAATAGGGGATTTGTTAAGTTTGTCTGAAACAGAAACGCAGAATATACTTGAAAACGCCGTACAAAAGATCGAGGAATCTGTTTCTAAAAAAGCGCCTGATACGAAAGTTACTGAACTGATTAAAAACCTACCAACAGAAATTCAACCTCATACTGAAATTATTCCTTGGGTATTAGAATTCATCAGAGAAGTAAAAACGGAAGAGTTTAAAGAGGCAGAAAAAACAGTTAGGGAAGAGGAAGAACCACCGGAAGAAAAAGATGAAGAGGAATTGGAAAGAGAGAGAAAAAAAGAAAGAAAGAAAGAGAAAGAAAAAGTAAAAGAAAAGAAGCTGAAAAAAGAAAAAAGGAAAACTTTTGTATCGATTATCTGGGTGGTCGCAACAGTTATTGTTATAGTTGCTGCTTACTATATTATTACTCTAAAAAAACCCTGGAGTATTTCGGGGCAAACGGGAAATTATACAATAAATAACGAGATTAACCCGGGAAGTGAAATATCACAGGAAGAAATATTATTTACTAAAGCATCATCTTCTGTTTACTTAACCATACCTGGTGTTGGTAAACTTAAACTACTATCCAATACAACTCTGAAAAGATTAGACGAAAAAAATACTGCTCAATTAATCAGCGGGAAACTTATTGTAAACAATACCGGAGCTGTTGAAAAATTTAAACTTTTAATCCCGGATGCTATAATTGAGGACTACCAGGCGGGGGATAGTTATTCTGTAGACGTGGATGAAAAAGAGAACTCTTTCATAAAACCAAGCTCCGGCTGGATTCGGGTACAAAGCGCGCAGGGTGAATCTATCTTTTCACAGGGTTTTGAATTGAAGATAGTTAAAGGAAAAGGTATGGATGTTCCGTATTCCTCGAATGCCGATCCTGCGTATGTGACTCAGTTAGATGAATATCTTTTTAATGGTAAAAGATTAAATGTACTTAGCATAATTATCAGCAAAACCTCGACAAAAGATGCGCTCACTTTGTGGAATCTTTTCAAAAGAGTTGATGAATCGCATAGAGTACTTGTTTACAATAAACTTGCTGAACTGGTTTTCCCACCGTCTTCAACAAATCAAAACGGTTTGTTAAATCTTGACCAGGGAATGATGCAATCGTGGTTTGAAGAAATCAAAATGAAAATGTAATTGATAGACTTTTTAATTTTTTCTTTTGGGTCGGTATATATGAGTGCTTTGTCCAAAGAAAACCTCTGCAGCTTCCATAACCGTTTCGGATAAAGTTGGGTGAGGATGAATAGTTAATTTCAAATCGGTTAAGTTAGCAGCCATTTCTATTGCTAAAGTTCCTTCCGCAATTAGTTCACCTGCACCGGGTCCACAAATACCGACACCGAGTATCCTGTTCGTTCCCGGTTCGGAAAGAATTTTTGTTACACCATCGAACCTGTCTAAGGTTGTTGCTCTGCCTGAGGCTGCCCACGGAAATTTGGAAACTTCAACTTCTATGTTTTTTTCTTTTACCTGGTTTTCAGTTAATCCTGCCCACGCAATTTCAGGATCGGTGAAAACCACAGCAGGGATTGCTTTCGGCTCGAACGCAACTTTTTCACCGGCAATTGCTTCAACAGCCACACGACCTTCGTGAGATGCTTTGTGGGCAAGCATCGGTTCACCAACTATATCGCCGATTGCATAAACATCAGGATCGTTTGTTCTTAACTGATCATTAACTTTTATCCAGCCTCTTTCGTTCACTTCAACTTTTGTATTCTCTAAACCTAATCCTGAAGTATCCGGTTTTCTCCCGATTGATATCAAAACATATTCGTAAGTGTTTTCAGTCGTCTTTCCTTCTTTATCCTCTATCTTCACTTTTATACCGTCGTTAACTTCTTTAAGCCTAACGACTTTTGATCTGAGCATTATGTTTTCAAATTTCTCTTTTAATCTTTTTGAAAGATAAGAAACAAGATCGCGATCTGCGCCGGGAAGTAGTCCGTCCATCATTTCAACAACGGAAACTCTTGCACCAAGCGCTTGGTAAACAGAGCCAAGCTCAAGACCAATATATCCGCCGCCAATTACTAAAAGTGATTTGGGAATTGCAGGAAGATCGAGGGCAGTAGTTGAATTCAGCAATCTTTTGCTATTAATATTGAGTGAAGGAATTGATGCAATTCTCGATCCGGTCGCAATGATAATCTTATCGAATTTTAATTCTTCTTTTTTTGATTCCGGTTTTTCAACAATTAAAGTGTGTGAATCTTTAAAGCTTGCCTTGCCCCGAACGTAATTTATTTTTCTCTGCTTTGAAAGGATACCGAGTCCGCCTGTCATCTTAGCTACTACTTTGCCTTTCCATTCCCTTAATTTATCTATATCGATTTTGGGTTTAGAAAATTCTATTCCCCAATTTTTTGCCTGTTCGGTTTCTTCGAGAAGCTTTGCAACATGAAGTAATGCTTTAGAAGGAATACAGCCACGATAAAGACAAACACCGCCGGGATTATCTTCTTTATCGATTAAAGTAACATTCATTCCAAGATCGGCGGCAAGAAAGGCTGCGGCGTAACCACCGGGTCCCGCACCGATAACTGCTATATTCAATTTGTTATCTGTCAAAATATTTTCCAATCATTTG
>JAJDNK010000110.1 GCA_022340715.1 bacterium BMS3Abin03
ACAGAAGAATTTGCTGTAACCCGTCAGCATATTATTTCAAACCCAGGGGAATTCCCGTCTTTGAGTTAAAAGAAATAATTCTGGAGCATGATGAACTGGAATCTCTGCGTCTTGCAGACCTGCTGGCGTATTCACATGAAGACGCCGCATCAGAAATGAAAATATCAAGGGCAACTTTCGGAAGAATTGTGGAAATTGCACGCAAAAAAGTTGCTGATGGAATTTTAAACGGTAAGGCAATCAAAATAAACGGACAGTTTAAAAAACATTAAAAATAACGGAGAGAAAAATGAAAATAGCAGTTGCAACAAACGACCAAAGAAGAGTCACAGGTCATATCGGCAGATGTAAATCATTTATGGTTTACGAAATAGAAGGTCAGAAAATCATTAACAAAGAGTTAAGAGAAAATCTTTTTACAAACCACAGAATGCAGGGTCATGGTCATGACCATCACGGCAACGGCGGCGGACACAGCCACGAGCACCATGGCAACGGCGGCGGCAGACACAGCCACTCACATTTAATAGAAGGTCTTAAAGACTGCGAGTACCTCATTTCAAAAGGCGGCGGGTGGCGCGTAGTCGAAGACTTGAAACGATACAATATTAAGACACTCTTCGCCGATGAAGAACTGATTGAAGATGCTGTGAATAAGTTCATTAGTGGAAATTTGAAAGATGACCCCAATTTAACATGCGACCACAGCGAAAGCTGAAGCATTTGGAGAAAATCATTTAGAACAAAGTAATGGCAAGGACAAAACCATTTGATGACTTCCTTGAAGAATATGAGCAATGGTTTGCTCAGAATCATTTTACTTACTTATCAGAACTTGAGGCTGTAAAGCAATTTATTCCTGACTGGAAAAAAGGTATTGAAATAGGAATAGGCTCCGGCCGGTTCGCCTTGCCGTTAAACATAACTGAAGGAATCGAACCTTCAAATAGAATGCTAAACTTCTGCTGCGGAAAGGGACTTAAGGTAGTTTATGGTATAGCCGAGCAACTGCCTATTCCGGACTCGACTTATGAATTTGCCTTAATGGTTACCACTATATGCTTCGTTGATGATGTGCTAAAGTCATTTAAGGAAGTAAAAAGAATTCTTAAACAAGATGGCACATTCATCATTGGTCTGGTAGATAAAAATTCGCCTTTGGGTATTGCTTACCAACGAATGAAAGAGAATAATAAATTTTATAGACTGGCAACATTTTATTCAACAGATGAAATAATCAATTATTTGAAGGAATGTCAATTCAGGGACTTTAAAATCGTACAAACAGTATTCGGCGATTTGAAAGACATAAATCAAGTTCAACGGTTTAAGCCAGGTCATGGGGAAGGTGGATTCGTTGTAATAAAGGCGGTTACTTAAGTTTTTTATTATTTCAAATATTAAAATATCATATATACAGCGTAAATTCAATTATAGTTTATTTAATGTGATATGTTTTATTTAGAGATATTTTAGAAAGAAGGTTGTGTTTATGAACACGTTAGAAAATAAAAGAATAATAATCTGCGGGAAAGGCGGCAGCGGAAAAAGTTCTTTTGCTTCGATGATGGGGAAAGCGCTATGCAGTAAAAATTACAGTGTTATTTTAGTTGACGGCGATGCCTCAAATCCGGGAGGGTTATTGCGCTTGGCAACCGGTTCAAAGGATGCTCCTATACCGCTCATTGAATTTTTCGGGGGAAGGGAAAAAGTAACCTGCCCAACCGACGACCCCGCACCGCTCACCCGTCTGTTCGATTCTGTCCCTTTAATCGAACAGCCTATAGATTTATCTGAAATTCCTGACAAGTATTATATAGCGAAAGAAAATCTGTTTTTATTCCAAGTCGGCAAAATTCAAACAAGCTGCGAGGGATGCGACGGACCAATGTCGAAAATCAACCGTGACCTGTTTATAAAAGGCAATTATGTAACTTTGATAGATGTGGAAGCAGGTATAGAACATTTCGGGCGCGGAGTAGAAGAAAATGTTGATGCAATCATAATTATGGTTGACCCAACTTTTGAATCGCTCGATGTTGCCGAACAGGTTATAAATTTAAGCAAGCTGTTTGAAATCGAACAAGTATGGGCTGTTTTAAACAAGATTGATTCCGAAGAATCAGAATCGTTCATGATGAAAGAGCTCAAAAAGCGAAATGTGCTGGTTATCGGAAAGATAAATCTGGATAAGAACATTTCAAAGGCGGGACTGGAAGGAAAACAAATCGGGGAGTGCGAGGCTTTAAAACAAACAGAATTAATTGTAAAAAAATTAGAATCTGTTTTTAGTTTAAGTTGGAATTAGTTCTAAACATCTTAACCGAATCATTAAAAATCAGCCTTTTTGTTTTCGTAATGATGGTTGCAGTTGATCTACTGAATTTAAAGGTAAAAGGCAGACTTGAAGTGATTCTTAAAAGCGGAAGGAAATGGAAACAGTACATTATTGCTTCCGGGCTTGGTGTTCTGCCGGGATGCCTTGGCTCTTTTGCAGGCGTCTCGCTCTATATGCACGGTGTAATCAGCTTTGGGGCACTAACGGGATTGATGTTTGCTACCGCAGGGGATGAACAATTCGTTATGCTGTCGATGTTTCCTCTGACTGCAGTTAAATTGTTTCTTATCCTTTTTATACTCGGGATTTTTATAGGATATGTAACAGACTATTTCGTCAAAAAATTTAATATTAAAACACGCGCCGAATGCGAAGTTGAACAATATCACCCCGGGAAAAAGGGGTACAGGCATTACATCAAAGACCATATGTGGAAACATATAATTAAGAAACACGTATTCAAAATTTTTTTATGGACGTTCGGTGCACTGCTGGTAATTGAACTCGTAATGCAATTTCTGGATTTGCAAAGTATTACTCCTCACTATACACTATTACTTATGCTGTTAAGCGCTTTTATTGGATTAATACCGGAATCAGGTCCGCACCTGATTTTTGTAATGATGTTTTCGAAGGGATTGATACCTTTTTCGGTATTATTCACAAGCTCAATTGTTCAGGACGGGCACGGAATACTCCCGCTGCTTTCTTATTCAATAAAAGATTCGGCGATGATAAAAACCTTCAATTTTGCTTTCGGTTTGATACTGGGATTTGCGTTATTTTTATTAGGTTTTTAAAAACAACAATGTTTCTCCAGAATATTAATGGATAAAAAAATGAACGAAGAAGAAAGAAAAATACTTATAGCGGAAGAAGAAAAGAGAATCGAAGAAACGATATCTAAAATTAAACACCGCATAGCAGTATTTAGCGGAAAAGGCGGGGTTGGCAAAACTACTGTGAGTGTTAATCTTGCTTACTGTTTCCAAACAGAGGGATTTTCAACTGGAATTCTGGATGCAGACATAACTGGTCCAAACGTATCCAAAATGCTTGGAATAGAAGGCGAATTAATACTATCACTTGAAAGAATCATCCCTTATATGAAATACGGGATGAAAATGGTCTCGATAGCCGGTCTTATTGAACCGGGGAAGCCTGTGATCTGGCGGGGTCCCATGCGTTCTAAAATGATTAATCAATTCCTGGCTAATGTTACTTGGGGTAAACTCGATTATTTAATTGCAGATCTACCCCCGGGAACAGGAGATGAAATCCTTACCATTGCACAAAATATGAAACCTGACTATGCCGTAATTGTAACAACCCCGCAGGAAGTTTCTTTAATAGATGCTGAAAGAGCTGTTAATATGGCAAAAACTTTAGAGATACCTCATATAGGCGTAATTGAGAACATGTCAGGTTTAATATGCCCGAACTGCAAAACAAAAATTGACCTGTTTGGTACTGGAGGCGGTGCAGTAATTGCAGAAAACAATAATGTTAATTTTTTGGGAGCAATACCAATTGAACCCGAAATGAGGGTATTAAGCGATAAAGGTATTCCTTTCATAAGCCATAGAAAAGATACAGAAGTTTCATTCTCATTTTATTCAATAATGCATCTTATTGAATCTATTTTAAATAAAGTACCTTTTGTAAACTTAAAAAAATAAAAATCGTCATGAAGTCAAAAATTAAAATCGGAATAATAATTTGTGACCGGTACAAATCATGCGCAGGCGGGAAATGCTTAAGGTCAATGCGTGAAAAAACAGGTACTTTTGAAATCTATAAATACTGTGATTTAGAACTTGCGGGATACGCAACATGCGGCGGCTGCCCCGGGGGCAACATCGAATATGCGCCGGAAGAAATGAAACAAAACGGGGTTCAGATAATTCATTTCGCAACGGGTATGCTTGTGGGATATCCTCCCTGTCCATGGATTGATTACTTTAAAAGATTCATTGAAACAAATTACGAACTTGGTGTTGTCATCGGCACTCATCCGATTCCGGAAAAGTACTATCAGGCTCATTTAAAACTGAATACATGGAACACACCGGAATGGGGAAAAATTATTGAACCGGCTTTACCCAGCAGAGAAATAAGACTGTCTTATAATTAATAAGAACAGGTTTGCAATTTAATTTAGATTTCAAATTTAGTAATTTTATATAACATAAAGTTCTATCAATAAACCTCCGGTTAAAAACAAATTCAATTAAAAATAGTAAGGAGACTATTATGATTAACAAAATACTTCTTCTGCTAGTTTTTATAAGCTTTTCTGTATATTCACAATCGCATAAAGATCTTATCAAGGGCCCTTTTGCAACACCGCAGGAGGTAACAAAAACCTGTTTATCATGCCACGAAACTTCAGCTAAAGAAGTTATGAAAACCAGTCATTGGATATGGTTAGATGAAAAATTTCAGGATTCAAATAATGAAACTGTTCAAAGAGGCAAAATAAATTTTATAA
>JAJDNK010000128.1 GCA_022340715.1 bacterium BMS3Abin03
TGTTGGAAATAATGACAATATCAGAATTAGAAAAGATACAACCTGGAATGTTCCGGAATCAGAATTAACACTTATTATTAATAACAAAAGTGAAATTATCGGATACTGTGTTGGGAATGATGTTTCCTCCAGAGATATTGAGGGTGAAAATCCACTTTATCTTCCGCAGGCAAAAATGTATAACGGTTCGTGTGCAATCGGCCCGGGAATTTTATTAGCTGATGCAAAAGAACTGAACAATCTGAAAATTGATATAATAATTTTTAGAAATGCAAAAAAAGCGTTTGAAGGAAATACAAACACTTCACAAATTAAATGTCCTCTGATTGAGTTGGTTAACTATTTAACAATGGAAATGAGTTTCCCGCATGGAGTATTTTTGATGACAGGAACCGGAATCATTCCATCCGATAATTTCACATTAAAAAAAGGTGATCTTGTTCGAATTACCGTTGGTTCACTTACACTTGAAAACATTGTTGAAGAATAAGTAATAATTTTGAGATGATATCTTTTTAAATGATTTCATCCCCCTTAAAAATTTTTAGGAGATAAGATGTCTTTACAACCTGTTTTAATAGCCGGCAAATGGCTAGAAGCAAAAAATACTACCGGCACTTTTAATATGACAAATCCTGCTACAAAATCTAAGCTTCCTGAAAGCTACCCGGTATCGACAAAAGAGGAAGTACATGAAGCATTAGAGGCTGGTAAAAAGGCTGCTGATGAATTGAGAACATTTTCGCCGGAGAAAATTGCAGAATTTCTTGAACTGTTTGCAAAAAAAATAGAAGAACATACCGAAGAACTCGTTAACGCTGCTAACCTTGAAACTGCATTGCCTAAAGAACCACGATTAAGATCAGGGGAGTTGCCACGTACAGCTAATCAACTTCGCCTGGCTGCTGAAGCGGCTCGTGATCGCTCCTGGTGCATGGCAGTACTCGATACCAAAACTAATATTCATTCCAAGTTCGGTGCGTTAGGAGCGCCCGTAGTTGTGATGGGACCGAATAATTTTCCATTCGCATTTAACAGTGCTGCCGGCGGAGATTTTGCAGCAGCTATTGCCGCAGGCAATCCTGTAATCGCTAAAGCAAATACATCTCATTGCAGAACTACTAAAATTTTTGCAGAGGCGGCATTCAATGCAGTTAATGAAACCGGACTTCCCCCGGCAACAGTTCAACTTATTTACAGAACATCTCCCGATGTAGGTTTCATGCTTGTATCTCATCCATTAGTCGGAGCTACAGGATTTACAGGTGGAAGACAAAGCGGATTAAAATTAAAGAAAGCAGCCGATAAAGCGGGGAAACCCATCTACCTCGAAATGTCAAGTGTAAATCCTGTTTTCATCCTTCCAGGTGCACTTACAGAACGCCTGCAGGACATAGCAACAGAACTTTATGGCTCCTGTTCTCTCGGTGCTGGACAATTTTGCACGAATCCCGGGTTTGTAGTTATTCAAAGAGATGAGAAAAGTGAAGCATTTATTAATTCTTTGGGAAAAATTTTTAGAGAAAATAAACCCGGGATACTTTTATCTTCCTCCGGTCCTCAAAATATTGTTGATGCTATAAAAGTTCTTAAAAAAGCAGGGGCAGAAATAGTTGTCGGTGGTAAAGAAGCCAACGAAGCCGGATATGCTTTTTCAAATACTGTATTACGAGTATCAGCTGAAAACTTTCTAAAAAATCCCCGGGACCTCCAAACAGAAGCTTTTGGTACTGTTAGCTTAATTGTTGTTGCAGAAAGTATCGAACAAATGGCAGAGGTTGCTAATAATCTTGAAGGCAACTTAACAGGTAGTTTATATACATCAACTAAAGGAGATGATGATTCAGATTATAGTAAGATCGAAAATGTATTAAGACTAAAAGTAGGCAGATTATTAAATGATAAGATGCCAACAGGTGTTGCTGTAGTTCCATCGATGAATCATGGAGGCCCCTTTCCAGCAACCGGTCATCCGGGCTTTACTGCGGTTGGAATACCAAGATCAATGTTGCGATTTGCTGCTTTACATTGTTATGATAACGTCCGTCCTCACAGACTTCCTGAAGAATTACAAGATAAGAATCCTACGGGAAAAATGTGGCGCATGATCGATGGTCAGTGGTCTCAAGGAAATGTAGGCATTTGATTCATCAAATACCTAATAAAAAATTTTTAAGGATTTTTATCGAAGCAATATCATTTTTTTAACTTGATAGAAATTACCAGCTTTAATTGCGTAGAAATAAATTCCACTTGTTAAGTTATTTGCATCAAACTCAACTTCATATTCTCCCTCTGGTTTTTCCTCATCAACCAATGTTGCAATCTCTCTTCCAAGAACATCATAAACCTTAAGACATACGAAAGACAATTTTCTTGAAGGAGCAGGTGGAATTTCAAATTTTATTTTTGTGCTTGGATTGAATGGGTTGGGAAAATTCTGATAAAGAATAAATTTCTCCGGTATATTTTTATTAATAGCTACGTCTGTAACTATTGGATATTTATAATACCATACCCCGGTACCTGCGGTTCCAACAAAAACATAAGTGTTCTTTTCTTCCAATCTATTTAACACAGCAATAGAAGTAATATATTCAAGGAGCACATTCGTCACAGGATTGATATGCTCCCAGTCTTTACCACCGTTTTTACTGTGAAGAAATTCTGCATGATCAGGACTTTGGTGACTATCATCAACAAACCAGGTCCCAGCAAAAACATTTTCCGGATGCAATGGGTCAACTGCTACTCTGCCTATTCCTCCAGCACGGGTGGAGAGTACACCTTCCCAACTTTCTCCATTGTCTGGTGTGAGTAAAAGGGAATTAAGCCAACAAATATAAACTGAATCAGGATTTCTAGTATTTATTGCAATGGAAGATGCTGGTGCATAATCCTGAAAAGCGATTAAAGGAAATACTTTCCAGGTTTCTCCTTGATCCGTGGATCGAAATGCAGCAGGAGATAAACCAATATACCCAGCAGCCCAGGTAAGATTTCCTCCCCAATGCACATTAACATCAATTGCTTTTATAACAGGTTGAAGATCTACATCTTCAATTTCTGATTGAGTCCAGAAGTAACCTGACCAATTCGCCTGATATAAATCATTGTATCCACCTGCTAAAATTGGTTGGGGCGGTTCGTGCCCTGAAAAATAATAACTGTTAAGAGCATATATTCCATTAATGCTTTTACTAATTCCACTATCAGAAGCAATCCAATTAGTATCTGCAGCTAAATAAACTTCCCTTCTAAAAATAAAGGTTGAATCACCCTGTTCATAATCTGGTATTACAGCAGCGAACAGTGTTAAACCATCTACCGGTCCTACGCCCCAATGTTGGATGTTTAAAGCAGTCACAGATCTGTTCTCAAGTCCTATCGAAATCCAATTAGAAGAATCAGCGATTAAAGAAGTACCAAAGACGCCGTTTTCTGTTCCCGCAAAAATGTTATCTGAAAGTTGGGTGGTTTTGTCAAAGTCAGTTTGTTCAACTGTAAGAGAAGTGATGGCTTTATTTTGTAGACCAACTGGTTGAAGCTCTTGATTTTCACTTATTACGCTTTGTGGTAGACAATTCGAGTAGAAGAATATACAAGTGAGCATAAATATTTTTTTCATGACTTTATCCTGCTACTTAATAAAAGATATTAATCATATATAATTAGTACCTAAAAAGTCTTACAAGAATTGATATGTTTTTTCGAAGGTTCATTTGAATATCCCGTTCCCTTAATTCCAAAATAACTATATGAATTCAAAAGTCAAGAGAAAATTATATTTTTTGCATCAAGTTAATAGACCAATCTGGTTCTATTACGTTTTTACTTCCCTTTAGACAACTATTTTTACTCAGTTTTGTATGTGTAAACTTAATTTTATTTTAGAAATAAACGTTGAAAATTGACAAACTAATATTTAACTTCAATTATTCATTATAAGTTATTATTCTACAACATAGTTGTAATGTACGAGGGCACTTACGGTTTTCAGGGGAACTTCTTAGGAGAGTCATTATGATGTCAATCCGAAATACGAAGAAACTCAAAGAACTTGAGGACGAGAACGAAGAACTTAAATCGTTTTTTCGTAAAATTTACGAAAAAGAAGATACTATTCGTCATCTCAAGATTTTACTACGGGATATTCGTGCTGAAATCAACGAATCAAGGGATGAAAAAGAACGTCTTACCGATACTATTAACGACTTAAAAATTGAAATCGGAAAATTTAAAGATGAAAGAAATGAAATCCGTAATAAGATTAATAATCTAAACAAGGAAAAGACTGAAATAGAAAATGATCTTGAGAAACTCAAAACAAAAAGAGCTGAAACTAAAGAGAATTTACAAAATGTAGAATCAAAACAGGAAACAATAGATCCCGAACTTCTTAAAGAAATAGATAAAGCAGAAAAGAAGAACAAGGAACTTTCTCTTACCAATAAAATCTTCGAACAAAAAATCTCACACCTGAACAACCGTTTGAATCTGCTTCAGGAACAGGAAAAAGAAATAACCGAAAAAATAAATTCAAAAAGAGAAGAGCTTGATAGAATAAATTCTTCAGAGACGATAAAAGCAGAAACAGATCTGAAAGTCATTGAAGACAAGATAAAAACTTTACAGGGTGCTGAAGCAAAAATAACTGATGAACTAAAGGAAAAAATTAAACGATTAAAAGAAGAAGAAGATTCTCTAAAAGAAAGTATTGTTCAGAAAAAACACGAACTGAATGAAGCAGGTGTCATCAGGGCAAAAGAAAAATCTGCTGAAGTTAAAATTGCCGAGGATAAACTGATTGCACTTGTTGTGGAAGAGCAAAAGCTTACAGAAAATATCAGTAATAAAAAAATTAAGCTGAATGATCTGAATACGACCCTGGCGAACATTACCGAAAAAACAAAAAAAATAAAAGAAAATCTTGAACAGCTAAAAGCCACTGAAGATCTTAAAACAGAACTGATTGCAGAACTAAATGATAATCTTTCCGAAAAAGAAGTTAAGCTCGCAGGACTTGATCAGGAAATTGCAGAACGGTTAAAAATCTCGGATGCAGAACTTGAAAGTAAAAAAGAAGCAAAAGCTAAAGAGATTAAAGACCTTGATAACCAGCTTACTCTTAAATCCAGCATGATGAGTAAAATGTCTGCTGATCTGACAACTATGGAAGATCGGATAAAACACATCCGCGCAGAAGCTCACGATTACGAAATGAGAAGAGACGAGGCACACAGGCAAATTCTAAAATACAGGGAAGAGCATACAAAATTAAAAGAATCAGGTAAAAAACTTCGGGAAATTATCCCTTTACTTGAACAGCGAAAGCTCGAAATTGAACATAGCAATGAAACCCTAGAAAACAGGTTTGCAGATGTTCTTCAGAAAGTAACGGAAGAGATAAACAAAGTAAATAAAAAACGAAGTGCTCTTGAACAGATTATCTTAAAGAGGGAAAAAGATGTTGCAGAAAAAGATAAGATTCTTCAGGAAAAGATTTCTGCACTTGAAGAAAACGAACGAGTACTAAGTCTCCGGCAGGAAGAAATAAATTCATTTGAAACACTTCTTAAAAATATAAACGATCAAAAAGAAATTCTTAAGAATGATTTACTGAATCTAGATAAAAAAGCTACGGAACAAAGAAGTCTCATCGGCGATCTTCATCTTGAAGCTGAAATGCTGCAGAATAAAAAACTTGCCGTAGAACAAAACCTACAGGAAGTTCTTTATTCTATGAACAACCGCTTAAAGAAAACCGGCGACAGCAATGTAAAGCTGAACAGCGAAATTAAAGAATATGAAAACCGCCTCAACGGACTTAATAACAGCATTAAAGAATCGATGAATGAATTACTAGGACTTCAAACTTCCATAAGTAATATAAAAATAGAACATGAAGAGCACAGAAGCGGTATTGCAAAACTTGTTGCTATGAAAAAGAAATTGCAGAATGAAATATCAAAACATCAATCTGTTTTGCAAAAATACCGGAGCCTGAGAGAAAAAGCGAAAATGGAACACGCCCTCGCCCAAGACACAAAAATCCACGATGTGGAAAAAGAAACCACCACTGAAGAGACTAAAATCAGCAAAGACAGTTATCCAGGTGACCAGTTTTTGAAGGTTTAGTTTTCTAATAATTTCCTATTTAATGTTCTCCTATAGTTACTTTCGTTAAAATCCGAAACAAAAGTAATTCTAATTCCTTATTTTTGATGTAAAATCATTTAATTCAGTTTATTATTCTTTTTAAAAGGTGATTCTATATGAAAAAGCGAATGACTTTTATCTTACTCTTATTATTTAGCTTTCATCTAGCTTCTTATTCTCAAAGTACTAAAAGCAAATTCAGTCCACCTGAATGGAGCTACAATAAAACTATTTACGAAGTAAATGTAAGACAGTACAGCAAAGAGGGTAATTTCAACGGCTTCGAAAAACATCTTCCTGAATTGAAAGATTTAGGTGTTGGTATTTTATGGTTTATGCCAATAAATCCTATTGGTATAAAAAACAGGAAGGGAACTCTTGGCAGCTATTATTCTGTTAAAGATTACAAAGCGGTTAACCCTGAGTTCGGAACGATTGCAGAATTTAAGCTACTTGTTAAACATATTCACCGGATGGGAATGTATGTGATAATAGACTGGGTAGCAAACCACACAGCATGGGATAATCACTGGATTACAGAACACCCGGATTTTTATACAACAGACTCAACCGGAAATATAATTTCTCCTAATCCCGACTGGACAGACGTTGCCGATCTTAATTATGATAACCCGGCACTTCGTGATTCAATGATTGAAGCTTTAAAGTTCTGGGTTCAGGAATGCGACATTGACGGATACAGGTGTGATGTGGCTGGAATGATTCCAATCGATTTCTGGGTTGATGCACGAACCGAACTTGAAAAGATAAAACCTGTTTTCATGTTAGCCGAATGGGAAACACCCGAAATGAGCAAAGCATTCGATATGACTTACGACTGGAAAATGTACGATACTATGAACCAAGTTGTAAAAGGAACTAAGAATGCAACCGATCTTTATAACTGTATAAAAAATAATGAAGAAAATTATCCACCAAATGCATTCAGGATGGAATTTACAACAAACCATGATAAAAATTCCTGGGATGGAACTGTCTTTGAAAGGCTTGGAGATGCTGCTGAAGAATTTGCAGTGTATACTTTTATGATACCGGGGATGCCGCTTATTTATACCGGGCAGGAAGCAGGGCTCAATAAACGTCTGGAGTTTTTTGAAAAAGATCCCGTTACCTGGAAGAATCATCCTTTCAGGAAGCTTTACAAAAGTCTGGTGAAATTAAAGAAAAATAACGACGCTTTGTTATGCGGAGACAGAGGTGGTGAGCTGGTTCCATTAATCAGCTCAAACGATAGTTCCGTTTTTGCATTTACAAGAATAATGCATAAGAACAAAATATTTGCCGTGTTTAACTTTTCCGATACGGAAGTTGAATTCACTTTACAAGGAGAATCTATGATTGGAAGCTACAGGAACTTCTTTTCGGGACAAGTAGAAACTATGAAAAGGGAAGAAAATTTTAAGCTGGGACCGTGGCGTTATAAAATTTTCACGAGGTAAATTACTGAGTTATGTCTATTTCTTTTCAGAAAGTAACCAAATCTTTCGACGATACAGTTGCGCTAAAAAACTTTTCATTTGAATTTAAAAAAGGACAAACGTCTGTTCTTATAGGTTCAAGCGGCTGCGGTAAATCTACTTTGTTAAGATTAGTTGTTGGTTTAATTAAACACGATTCCGGTACAATTCTGATTGACAACCAAGCGCCTGTTAAATCAAATTTACCTTTTCTCAGAAAAAAAATCGGTTATGTTATACAGGAAGGAGGATTGTTTCCGCATCTTACAACCAAAGAGAATGTTTCTTTGATGGCAGGATATACAGGATGGGATGAGAAAAAAACAAACGACAGAATGAATGAACTGATCAGATTAACAAAATTCCGGGAGGATCTGCTTGATCGTTACCCATCCGAGCTTTCCGGCGGACAAAGACAACGCGTAAGCCTGATGAGGGCTTTAATGCTTGAACCGGAATTTCTTTTGCTAGATGAACCCCTGGGTTCTCTTGATCCTTTAATACGTTATGATCTGCAGGAAGATTTAAAAGATATTTTTGAACGCTTAGGGAAAACTGTAATTCTTGTAACACACGATCTTCACGAAGCAGTTTTCTTTGCAGATGAAATTATTCTTATGAGAGAGGGAACCATAGTTCAAAAAGGTGACATAAACGAATTTCTCAAATCCCCATCTGATCCATTTGTAACTAAATTTATCAACGCACAACGAAGCGAAATCAATTTTTCTAATGAAAATTAATTTCAAATTTTTCGGCATCTTAATATTTGTCTTTTTTTTTCTAGATATCGTCTCGTTCCCCCAGGAAGAAACACTAATAAAAGTGGGCTCAAAAAAGTTTACTGAAAATGTAATCCTAGGTGAGATCATCACACAGCTTATTACATCCCAAGATCAAAAAGTTGATTACATAAAAGAATTAGGCGGAACACGAATTTTATGGAATGCTCTATTAAATGGAGAGATCGATATTTATCCCGATTACACCGGAACCATAATCAAAGAAATACTTGTTAATAAGAACGCAAACAAAAATAATCTGAAAGATAAATTAGCTGAATTAAATATCGGAATGATAGGACCTCTCTGTTTCAACAACACCTATGCTATCGGAATGAAAAAAGAATTGGCAGAAAAACTGGGTATTGAAGAAATCTCCAATTTGAAAAACCATCCTTCGCTTACTCTGGGATTTACAAATGAGTTTATGGATCGCACCGACGGCTGGCGTGGTTTACAAAGGACTTATCAATTGCCGCAAACAAATGTAACAGGCCTGGATCACGATCTTGCCTACAAAGGTTTAGCCAGCGGCTCAATCGATGTGATCGATCTTTACTCAACCGATGCAGAAATAGAATATTATAATCTTAAAGTTTTAAAAGATGACCTTCATTACTTCCCTGATTACAAATCTGTAATTCTTTACAGGAAAGAGCTGGAAAAAACTCATCCGGGAATTATTAAAAGGTTACAGATACTAGAAAACAGTATCCCGGAAGAAACGATGATAAAAATGAACTCCGAAGTAAAAATTAATAAAAAGCCTGAATCTTTCGTTGCTGCAAATTTCCTTAAGAATAAATTTTCAATTCAATCTTCTTATCAGGCAAGCACATTTCTTAGCAGGTTGTGGCATAACACAAAAGAACATTTGTTTCTTGTACTGATATCTCTCACAGCCGCAATCTTAATTTCAATTCCTTTAGGGACAATTGCTTTCAAGTACAAAAAAATGGGGAAGATTATTCTCGGAGTAACTGGAATTATCCAAACTATTCCTTCGCTTGCATTGTTGGTATTTATGATACCCTTACTCGGTATAGGCACTTATCCTGCAATAAGTGCTTTGTTCCTTTACAGCCTCCTTCCTATCGTAAGAAACACACACTCTGGACTCGGTGATATTCCAAACAACATTCGCGAATCAGCAATTGTCCTCGGACTATCTCCATCATTTATACTAAAGAAAATAGAGTTGCCTCTTGCCTCGAGATCAATACTTGCTGGTATCAAAACTTCAGCTGTAATTAATGTTGGAACAGCAACTCTTGGTGCTCTTATCGGTGCCGGTGGCTATGGACAGCCTATATTAACGGGAATTCGTCTCGACGACATTACTCTTATTCTTGAGGGTGCCGTTCCTGCAGCATTGTTAGCACTCCTGGTACAATGGATCTTCGATTTATCCGAAAAACTAATCATTCCCAAAGGTTTATAGTATTAACTAATTGTATTGTTAAAGACACTTGTTTTTATGGAATGATTGTTAAATATTAACTATATTATTATCACTTTAAAGGCATACCTGCTTAATCAGTTATTTTCGGTTTCAACAATTCAGGCACATAACATATGGAGAAAAATAATTCACCAGCTACTGATGTAATCCTCGTTGCGGAAAATCAGAAGTTGAAACTTGCAGTTGAAGAACTTTCTATTTTAAACGACGTGGCAACAGCAATCACATCCACACAATCTCTCGAAAAAGTGATTGCCCTGATGGTTCAAAGGTGTATTAAACATCTGAAGGTCGAACAGGGTGCGGTTATGATTCTTGATGAACAGGACAGCTCGAAACCTTTTCAAACGATGATACGAAAACAGGATTCCGCATTGGAAATTCTCCCATACAGGTTCGACAGCCAGTTGACCGGATGGATGCTGAAGAATAAATCTCCGCTGATGGTAAACGATTTGAAAAACGATAAGCGATTTAATTTTTCCGGTGAAATGGATTTACCCGTTAAAACTATTTTAAGTGTACCAATGTCTTTAAAGGGAAGAATGATCGGGCTATTAACTGTTTTTAATAAAAAATCAGAAACAGGCTTTTCTGCTGATGATCAGAGGCTTCTTTCAATAATTGCTGCTCAATCTGCACATGTATTAGAGAATGCAAGACTTAATCAAAAAGAACAGGATTTAATTAAGATGGAAGAAGAATTCCGGATGGCAAAAGAAATCCAGTTGAACATCCTTCCTAAAGAAATTCCCACAATCGATAGATACGATATTCATGCAGTCAACATTTCTGCCCGTGAGGTCGGGGGCGATTATTACGACTTCATTAAACTACCAGGTGAAAAACTTGCCTTTTGTCTGGGGGATATTACGGGCAAAGGTTTACCCGCTGCAATGCTGATGGCAAATCTCCAGGCAACTTTACGCGGACAGGCATTTACTCAGAATTCCGTTAAAGACAGTATCAAAAATGCAAACATACTTTTGTTTAACAGCACAGCTTCGAACAGATTCGCAACTGTCTTTTACGGTGTCCTCAATTACACAAATAATTCAGTTACATACTGCAATGCCGGACATGATGCTCCAATCAATATCAAAGGCGATCAAATCAATCGATTGAACGAAGGTGGTTTGCTGCTCGGATGTTTTGACTTTGCTGAATATGAAGAAGCAACGAAAAGTATCGATGTCGGTGAATCGATTATTATTTACAGCGATGGTGTAACCGAAGCTATGAATGCAATAAACCAGGAATTTGGTGAGGAAAAATTCATCTCAATCGTAAAAGCAAATCAGGATCTCTCTGGAAAAGAATTAATTGATGTAATCCTTAAAGAAATTAAAACACATTCGGGCGATATCGCGCAATCCGACGATATAACTTTGCTGATTATTAAGAGAACTGTCTAGATCTTCTTATTTCCCAAGCAGTTTTCTGATTCCGGTTCCCCCGAAGTAAATTTTGACTTTAAGATATCAAGCTCTTAGTTAAAAGTTTTTTCTTAAATGAAATTAAGGAGGACGGAACATGTATATGCGTTTCCTTCACTTAAGCGTAAACCCGGAAGTTGAAAAGCAATTTCAGCAATTCTATAAGACAATTGTAATCACCGAATTGCAAACAACACCAGGATGCAAGCTTATCGGGTTAATAAAAAGCGGTAACGAACGGGGTCAGTTCATTTCACTTACTATATGGGAAACAAAAACCCAGGCTGAACAATACGAACAAGGTGAGGTGTTTCAAAAGTTATATGCACAGGTTGGAGAGTTCTTGTCTGAATCAAGCGAATGGAAAATTCAGCTTTCCGATAAGAATGTTCTCGAATACAAACCGGCTTCGGAAGAGCCGGTTACAAAGGATTATGTGGTTGCCGTTAAAACAAACAAAAATGAGTTTGCACCGGAAGAGCCTAAAGGAATGTTTATAAGGATAGTATCACATAAAATTCAGGAAGGTAAAGCAGAAGAGTTTAAAAGAATTTATTCAAATGAAATCATCCCGGAATTGCAGGCTGTAAAGGGTTGCTCATTTGTTTACCTGAGTGAAGACATGAAAGCAGAAAATGAATTCCTTTCGATAACAATTTGGGAAGACAAATCATTTGCTGAAGAATATGAAAAAAGCGGAAGGTTCGATGAGTTTATATCAAAAATACGCCACACATTTTCACAGTTCTATTTATGGAAAATGGCGCTTGAACAGGATTCTAAAAGTAAGATCAAAACAAGTGAAGATTTGAAAGTAGATCATTATACATTAATAGAAGGTAAAAGTTTTAAGTAACGAATTGCCCTGTGGCAAATATTTAATTAAAATAACATTTAAAACAAAGGAGAATTGAAATGGATATAAAGATAAATGAACAGTACCAGTCTGTAATTATCAGTCTGGATGGTAAATTGATGGGCGGACCATTCGGGGAAGAAATGAACAAGACTTTGCATAACTTACTGGATGAGGGGAAAAAACGTGTCGTGGTAGATCTGAGTAAGGTTGGTTTCGTGAACAGTTCTGGATTAGGAATCCTTATTAGTGGCCTCACAACTATGAGAAATGGAGGCGGAGATTTAAAGTTAGCTGGTATTTCATCCAAGATTGATGGTTTGTTATCCATTACAAAACTAAACCAGATTTTTGAACAGCATCCATCGGTTGAAGAAGCATTAAAAAGTTTTTAATGCTATTGATTGTTAAGGTTTGGAACACTTTTTAAGAGTAATGATTGAAAAAATGCTTATTCTCATAAATTGAAAGTGAATTGTATTTATGATCGGTGAAACTATCCTACATTATAAAATTTTAGAAAAGCTGGGCGAAGGTGGAATGGGCGTTGTATACAAAGCTCACGATACAAAGCTCAAACGAGATGTGGCGATTAAATTTCTTCCACACCGTGTTTCATCATCGAAAGAAGACAAAGAACGTTTTATGGTTGAAGCCCGTGCAGCAGCATCGCTAAATCATCCCAACATTGCGACGATTTATTCTATAGAAGAATTAGACAAGCAGACTTTTATCGTAATGGAATACATAGATGGTGAAGAACTTACTGAGAAGATAAACGCAGGACTGATGAAAGTTGAGGATGCAATAAATGTTATCATTCAGATTGCTGAAGGACTTGGGAAAGCACATGAGAAAGGAATAATTCATCGTGATATAAAAAGCAGCAACATAATGCTGACAAAAGATAACAATGTAAAGATAATGGACTTCGGTCTAGCAAAGCTTACCGATAACTCAGTTATTACTATAAAAGGTACAACTCTCGGAACCGCTGCTTATATGTCGCCTGAACAGGCACAAGGTAAATCATCAACACATCTTTCAGACATATGGTCTCTCGGTGTTGTTGCTTATGAACTTTTGACAGGCGAACTTCCTTTCAGGGCAGAACACGCTGCAGCCTGGTCTTATGTTATATTAAATGATGAACCCACACCACCAAGTACTATCGATAAAAGGATTCCACAGCAGTTCGATCCGGTGATATTAAAAATGCTTGAGAAGAACCCTGTCGATAGATATCAGAACGTTCAGGAATTAATGGAAAGATTGCATAACCTTGATGAAGAACAAAAAGGAATATCTAAAGAAAAGAAGACAAAAGTTATTGCCGTTCTACCATTTGAAAACATAAGTCAGGATGAAGAAAGTAATTATTTCGGCGATGGTTTGGCTGAGGAGTTAATTGTTAATCTTTCGAGGCTAAACGATGTAAAGGTTGTTTCCCGTACAACAACAATGCAGTACAAGGGGACGAAAAAAGATATGAAAACGATCGGGAAAGAACTAGGGGCCCGATACATAATGGAAGGAAGCGTACGTAAGTTCCAGGATAATCTTCGAATCTCTGCTCAGCTAATAGATGTTCTGAGTGATACTCAGCTTTGGGCAGAAACATTCAAAGGAAAGCTTGCCGATGTTTTCGATATCCAGGAACAAGTGTCAAAGCAAATAGTTGATGCTTTGATGGTTAAGCTAACACCGACTGAAAAAGTTGAATTAACAAAACGTCCTACGCTAAATGCAGAAGCTTTCGATTATAACCTGCGTGCGAGAAACTTTCTTTATAAACAGTCTAAAAACAATGTCCAGTTTGCAATCCAGTTTTTTGAAAAAGCGATTGCCCTGGATTCAAGATATGCAGAAGCCTATGCGGGGATGGCCGAAGCTTATGCGCTCAAATATGCGTACTTTGAACGAAAAGAAGTTCTATTGGATACTGCTCTTGAGCTCAGTTTAAAAGCAATTATGTACGATTCAACGTTGGCTGAGGCTTATGCTGCATTAGGACTCGCATATTATTTTAAGGGTTCCTTCGATGAAGCGTTAACTGCCGTTCAAAAAGCCCTCGATCAGGATGCCAATAATTTCTTTGCTTACTGGATATTGGGAAGAATTTATTACACTACGGATAAAGAAAAAGAAGCTATAGAACCATTTAAAAAAGTAATACAACTCAATCCTGATTTTTATACGGCTTATAGCGATCTGAGAATGGTATATGAAAGACTGGGTGATGAAGAAAAGAATGATGAACTCATAAAAACTTCACTTGAATTTTACAAACGGTTCCTTGAAGAAAATCCTGATGATGGACGCGCAAGAATATTCCATGCTCAAATGCTGATATTTGCCGGCAAACTCGAGGAAGCAAAAAAAGAAACAATGATTGCACTTGAACTAAGTCCCAATGATAATGTGATGCTGTACAATGCAGTTTGTGTATATTCAAGAATCAACGATAAAAAACTGGCAGTAAAAACATTAAAGATTATAACCGAATCCGGCTTTGAACATTACGATTGGATAAAGAGAGATCCTGATCTCGATAACATTCGTAATGAACCGGAATACATTGAATTGATGAAAGATAAATAACTGCAGTCTAAAAGATTCTTCAAATAAAAATAGATTTTATTACGGGAGAAAAGGAATGATAGGAACGACTGTTTCACACTATAAAATTATTGAAAAATTAGGTGAGGGCGGAATGGGTGTGGTTTATAAAGCAGAGGACACCCGGCTCAATCGTTTTGCGGCACTAAAGTTTCTTCCTAACCTTGGTGCGGATGAAGAGGAGAAAATGCGCTTTATCCAGGAAGCAAGAGCAGCTTCATCAATTGAACACAATAATATTTGTACAGTTTATGAAATCGGTGAAACAAAAGAAGGAAATGTTTTCATTGCTCTGGCTTATTACGATGGGATCACATTGAAGAAGAAAATTCAGAAAGAAACGCTAACAATTCCCGGTGCTATTGATATCGTTATGCAAACGGCTGAAGGTCTTGCAAAAGCACACGAACAGGGAATCACACATCGCGATATTAAACCAGCCAACATTATGATTACGAATGATGGTGTTGTTAAAATTCTTGATTTCGGTTTGGCAAAACTGAACGGACAATCGGGTCTCACAACTATAGGAACAACACTTGGAACAACAGCCTACATGTCGCCCGAACAAGCATCAGGAGCTGTGGTGGATGTTCGTACAGATTTATGGTCTCTAGGTGCTGTGTTTTATGAAATGCTTACAGGCGAAATACCCTTCAAAGCAGAACACGACAATGCAGTTATTTATATGATCATCAACGAAGAGCTTATGCCCCCAAGTTCTCTAGATCTGAAAATACCCCATAAGCTTGATATTTTTATTGCTAAGATGATGGCAAAAGATCCCGCAAAAAGATTTCAGAACGTAGACGAATTAATTAAAAACCTGCGAATACTCAAAGAAGAGTTGGATACAACTGAAAAGGCAACCAAGATTAAATCTATTGCAGTACTGCCGTTTGATAATATCAGTCCTGATAAAGAAAACGATTACTTTGGCGAAGGATTAACCGGTGAACTTATAGCTAATTTATCAAGACTTAAAGATTTTAAAGTTATATCGCGAACCACATCGATGCAATACAAGAACACTAAGAAAGACATCAAAACAATCGGACACGAACTAAGTGCACGTTATATCATCGAGGGTAATGTAAGAAAATTCAGAGATGATTTACGAATTACGGCTCAGCTAATAGATGTTGACAGCGACACGCAATTATGGGCAGAGACTTACAAAGGAAAGCTTGCGGATGTTTTCGATATCCAGGAGAAAGTATCGAAACAAATTGTTGATGCGTTGATGGTAAAGCTAACACCAACCGAGAAAATCGAATTAACTAAACGTCCAACTGTAAATGCAGAGGCTTTTGATTATAATCTCCGTGCAAGAAATTATTTATATAGGTATTCAAAGAATTATATCCAGTTTGCAATTCAGTTTTTTGACAAAGCTATTTCGTTAGACTCACGTTACGCAGAAGCCTACGCAGGATTGGGAGAGGCTTACGCTGTGAAATATGCTTACTTCGAAAGGAAAGATATCTGGCTTGAAAAAGCAATGGAACTAAGTCTTAAAGCAATAATGTACGATCCGAGTTTGTCTGAGGCTTATGCAGCATTAAGTCTCGTTTATTTTTACAAAGCTTCGTACGATGAAGCATTAACAGCGGTAGAAAAGGCACTCGAACTCGATTCCAATAATTTCTTTGGTTACTGGATACTCGCAAGAGTTTACCATACAGTGAATCGAGATAAAGAAGCTATTGAACCTTTGCGAAAAGTTCTTGAACTAAATCCAAATTTTTACGTTGCTTACAGTGATTTAAGAATGGTGTACGAGAGTATGAAGGATGCTGAAAAATTCAATGAGATCAATCAGGAAGGAGTAAAGTTTTTTCCAAATTATCTTGAAAATAATCCCGACGATTCCAGGGCAAGAATATTATATGCAAATTTTTTACTTATAACCGGTGATGTGGAAAAAGCCAAAGCAGAAGTTACTACTGCATTAACTTTAAGCCCGAATGATAATGTTATGTTGTACAACGCAGCCTGTGTTTATGCAAGAATAAATGAAAAGAAACTCGCAATCGAAACTCTTAGAACAATAATACTGGCAGGATATGAGGACTTTGACTGGATGAAAAAAGATCCTGACTTTGAAAATATAAAAAACGAACCTGAATTTTTAGAACTGATTGAGGGAAAATAAATATGATTGGACACGAATTGAAAAACTTAGCTGACCAAAGCGATAATGTGCTTCAAATCTATAAGAATAAATTAAAACCGGGTGATGTAATCATTATCAAAACGATGAACTCAACCTACTCAATCAGGGTTGCAGAAGACGGGGGCTATTTTGTTTCGGGCGGATGGTTCGACAAAAAGAATCTTTCTCCATCAAAAATTAAAATAAACGGATGTACCTGGGGTGGCAGTATAATTAAACAAGACATAATCGCTGCTTGCGGTTTGAAACTGGAGTTCCAAAACAGAGTTGTTACAAGCAGTATCAAAAAAATATTTTACATACCTCACTGTTGTGAGAATTAATAAATTATTACAAGGACAAACAACGAATGATCGGCGAAACAATACTCCATTACAAAGTTCTCGAAAAGCTCGGTGAAGGAGGGATGGGTGTCGTTTATAAAGCACATGACACCATTTTAAATCGTGATGTTGCAATTAAGTTCCTTCCCAAACAATTATCATCCAAAGAAGAAAAGGAACGTTTTACTGTTGAAGCACGCGCTGCTGCAGCACTGAATCATCCGAATATTGCTACGATATATGCAATTGAACAGGCTGATAAGCAGGCATTCATAGTTATGGAATTTATTGATGGCGTGGAATTGAAGGAAAAAATATCAAAAGGAATTTTGAAAACAAAAGAAGCATTGGATATCATAAAGCAAGTGGCAGAAGGTTTGGAAACCGCACACGAAAAGGGGGTAATTCATCGTGATATAAAAAGCACCAATATTATGGTGACCGCAAACAGCAGGATAAAAATAATGGATTTCGGACTGGCAAAAATTAAAGGAAGTGATTTTGTAACAAGGATCGGAACTACTATGGGCACCGTTGCCTACATGTCTCCTGAACAGGCACAGGGCGGAAGCTCGGATCATCGTTCCGATTTATGGTCAATGGGGGTTATACTCTACGAAATGTTAGCCGGAAAACTTCCTTACACTGGTGAGTTTGAGCAAGCAATAATTTATTCTGTAATTAATAATGAGCACGAATTGGTTTCCGAAATAAATTCTGAAATTTCTTTTGAAGTTGACTCGATCATAAACAGGCTGCTTGCAAAAGATAAAACTCAGAGATTTCAAAGTGCAACAGAATTTTTAAGCGAATTGAAATCTGTTCAAAGCGAAAGTAAAGAAAAGCCTTCAGAAAAAGAAGATAAAACAATCGCCGTCCTGCCGTTCGAGAATATAAGCTCTGATAAAGAAACCGACTACTTTGCTGACGGTCTTACGGAGGAACTAATTATCAATCTTTCGAAGATCAAAGAGGTTAGCGTCCTTGCCCGAACTACAACAATGCAATACAAGGGCACAAAAAAAGATATTAAAACAATCGGCAGAGAACTAAACATTCGCTATATCATTGAAGGAAGTGTAAGAAAATTCCAGGATGATTTAAGAATTTCCGTTCAGTTTATCGATGTTGCAAAAGGCACGCAGCTATGGGGAGAAACATATAAGGGAAAGCTTGCCGATGTTTTTGATTTCCAGGAGAAAGTATCGAAACAGGTCGTCGATGCTTTAATGGTAAAGTTAACCCCGATGGAAAAAGTTGTTCTGGAAAAACGAGCTACTGTTCATGCCGAAGCTTTCGATTATTATCTAAAGGCAAGAGATTTTTTATACCGCAGAACTAAGTCCAATGTTCAGATTGCGATACAGCTTTTCCAGAAAGCTATTGAATATGATGTAAGATATGCTGCTGCATATGCCGGTTTAGGAGAAGCATATGCAAACCTTTATCAGAACTTTGAAAGCAAGGATGTCTGGCTTGATAAGGCTATCGAAGCAAGTCTTAAAGCGTTAACTTATGATTCAACTTTATCGGAAGCATATTCAGCGCTTGCATTAACTTACTTTTACAAAAAATCGAATGATGAAGCTTTTACTGCCGGAAAGAAAGCCATCGAACTCGATCCGAACAGTTTTACCGGGCACTGGATACTTGGAAGAATTTATCTCAGAACTGATCACTATGAGGAAGCAGCAAAATTATTTGTTAAAGTCATAGAATTAAATTCAGAATTCTATTCTGCTTATAATGATTTATGTATTGTATACAAAAGATTAGGCCAAATTGAAAAATCTAAAGGGATGCTTACAAAATCCATTTCGGCTGTAGAAAGATATTTATTGATGCACCCTGATGATGCAAGAGCGCATCTTTTCTATGCAATTAACTTAGCTGAGATCGGGAATACAGATAAAGCAAGAGCTGAAGCAAAGAAAGCATTGGATATAAATCCCACTGATCCGCTTATGCAGTACAACGCCTCATGTTTTTATGCACAGTTAGGTGAGAAAAAGCTTGCTGTTATATCGTTAAAAAATGCAATGTCTTCCGGTTACCAGGATTATGAATGGGTAAAAAGAGATTCAGATCTTGAAAGTATACGAAATGAACCTGGGTATATTGAATTGATGAAGGGTAAATGATCAGGATCTGTTAGCTTTTTAGTATTGCAAAATCAACCTTTTCTATTAATATTTTTTGGAGAAACAATTGAAATACTTTTTCCTCTTACTGGTTTCATATCTTATCATATCATTCGGCTTCATACAAATTTCCGATGATTCTAAATCAATAAGCTGGGAAGAAAAATTCAGAGAGATTCCGAAAGCATCGAATCTTGATGAATACATGAAAATTCTATCTGCTCGCCCACATCATCTTGGTTCAGAGTACGATAAAGAAAATGCCGAATGGATACTTACAAAGTTTAAAGAGTGGGGACTCGATGCGCACATAGAAACTTTCGATGTTCTATTTCCTACTCCAAAAGAAAGACTTGTGGAAATGATAAGTCCCACTAAGTTTACTGCAAAATTACAGGAGCCAACCCTCAAAGAGGATCCGACATCTTCACAGAAGGATAAGCAGCTTCCAACTTACAATGCATACTCAATTGACGGAGATGTTACTAGTGAAGCTGTCTATGTCAACTATGGAATCCCTTCCGATTATGAATACCTCGAACGTCTGGGAATTTCTGTTGAAGGAAAAATTGTAATTGCCAGATATGGTGCATCCTGGAGAGGAATTAAACCGAAAGTTGCTGCAGAGCATGGTGCAATCGGATGTTTACTTTATTCAGACCCAAAAGATGATGGTTACTATCAGGGAGACGCTTATCCTAAAGGTCCATGGCATACAGCTGATGCTGTTCAGCGAGGAAGCGTAATAGACGCACCTCAATATGCCGGTGATCCACTCACGCCGGGAACTGGTTCAACCAAAGATGCAAAACGTCTTAAGCTGGATGAAGTAAAAGTGTTCACCAAAATTCCTGTTCTACCTATTTCTTATAACGATGCTCTTCCAATTCTATCATCCCTTGAGGGACCAGTAGCTCCTGAAAACTGGCGCGGTGCATTGGCAATTACATATCACATTGGTTCAGGACCGGCAAAAGTTCATTTAAAAGTTTCATCCGACTGGGATATGAAAACACTTTATGATGTTATTGCACAAATACCCGGAACTGAATTTCCGGATGAATGGATAATCCGCGGCAATCATCACGATGCTTGGGTTAACGGCGCTTTAGACCCAATTTCCGGTCTGGTTGTTTTGCTTGAGGAGGCACGATCTCTCGGAGACCTACTAAAACAAGGATGGAAGCCAAAACGAACGATTATCTTTTGTGCGTGGGATGGTGAAGAAGAAGGTTTGCTTGGTTCCACCGAATGGGTAGAAAAACACGCTGACGAGCTTTCTAAGAAAGCTACAATTTACATTAATACCGACGGTACAGGACGTGGTTACATCGGTGTTTCAGGTTCACACTCTCTCGAACATTTTATTAATGGAGTTACAAAAGATATTACAGATCCCGAAACCGGATTGACGATTTGGAAAAGGAAACAATTACATGATATATCAAATGCAAAGACATCCGATGATAAAAATAAGATAAGGCAGCAAGAAGATTTTAAGATCGGCGCGCTCGGAACCGGCTCCGATTACACTGCGTTTTTAGATTTCCTTGGAATTGCCTCCTTAAATATGGGCTTTGGCGGTGAAGGCGGATACGGTGTTTATCACTCTATTTATGATGATTATTACTGGTACAAAAATTTTGGTGATCCCGATTTTGAATATTGTAAAACTCTTGCACAAACAATCGGTACTGCAATAATTCGTTTCGATGATGCGGGCACAATTCCATATAAATTTGTAAATCTTTCATCAGCGATAAAATCCTATCTCGATGATATAAAGAAATCACTCGAGACCATGCGTGAGAAAACAATAGAAACTAATAAAGAAATTGATGAGGGAATATTTGAAGCTATTGCAGATCCAAGAGACTATTCTCTTTCTGCACCTAAAAGAGAGGATGTTCCCCCATATCTCAATTTTGCGCCACTTGAAAACGCGATCACACATCTTGAAGCCAGTGCAAAAATTTGTGATGATTTAATCAATATTTTTTCGGAGTCGGGTAAAACAGTTCCTGAAGAGATTAATAAAAAACTAATTCAAACAGAACGTAGATTAATTTTACCCGAAGGATTACCAGAAAGAAGCTGGTACAAACATCAGATCTATGCCCCCGGTTTTTATACCGGTTACGGTGTTAAAACTTTACCGGCAGTTCGCGAATCTATAGAATTGAAACAGTGGAACGACGCAGATAAAAATATTGTTACTGTTGCAAAAGTCATTGAAGATTTCAGCAATTATTTAGATTCAATTTCTAATGAGTTAAAAAGCAACACAAAATAAAAAATATGATTGGTCAGACTATACTTCATTATAAAATTTTAGAGAAACTTGGTGAGGGAGGCATGGGTATAGTCTATCTTGCTGAAGACACAAAACTCAGGAGACAGGTTGCTATCAAATTCCTGCCTCCTCAAATTTCCGCGAACGAAGAAGAAAGAAAGAGATTTGAAATTGAAGCCCGGGCTGCAGCTTCTTTGAATCATCCCAACATTTCTATAATTCATTCCATAGAGGAATCGGGTGATAGTTGTTTTATTGTGATGGAATTTATTGATGGAATTGAATTAAAAGAGAAAATAAAGATTGGTCCGGTTTCGGCTAAAAAAGCAATTAACATAGCAACACAAATAGCGGAAGGATTGAGTGCGGCACACAAGAAAGGAATTGTACACAGAGATATTAAATCTCAAAACATTATGATAACTGATGATGGCAAAGTTAAAATTATGGACTTCGGACTTGCAAAGATGAAAGGGGACTCACAACTTACAAAATACGGAACGACTGTTGGAACAACCGCCTATATGTCTCCCGAACAGGCTAAAGGAGATAACATCGATCATCGTACCGATCTTTGGTCTTTGGGTATAGTACTTTATGAAATGTTAACCGCGCAAATGCCATTTAAAGGCGAGTATGATCAGGCTGTGATCTATTCCGTTCTTAATGAATCACCGGAACCGGTTAATAAATTCAAAGACGACGTGCCCACGGATTTACTGGATATCATCAACAGGTTATTACAAAAAAATCCCAGCGACAGATATTCAACTGCAAAAGAAGTATTTGATGATTTAAAAATCATCGATGCCCATACAAAAAACTCAGATGAAAAATCCTCCTCATCAATCGCTGTTTTGGCTTTCAAGGATATGAGTCCGCAAAAGGATCAGGATTATTTATGTGAGGGGCTTGCAGAAGAACTAATTAATGCCTTAACCAAAATAAATTCATTGCGTGTCTCGGCAAGGACTTCTGCTTTTGCTTTTAAGGATAAGCAAATTGATATCCGTGAGATCGGTTCAAAACTTAATGTTGAAACCATTCTTGAAGGAAGTGTACAGAAATCCGCCAATCGATTACGCATTACAGCTCAATTAATAAATGTAAAAGATGGCTATCATATTTGGTCGGAACGGTATGATCGTGAAATGAAAGATGTGTTTGACATCCAGGATGATATTACGGAAAATATTGTTCATGCCCTGAAAATGGTTCTAACTCCAAAAGCCAAGCAATTTATCTCTTCAATAAAAACGATCGAAATAGAAGCATACGAATATTATTTAAAAGGCCGTCAACTTTTTCATCAGCTTATTTTTGATGAAGCAAAAACAATGTTTGAAAAAACTATAGAACTCGATCCTGAATATGCATCTGCGTATGCAGGTCTTGCCGATGTCCATTCCTGGCTTTATGAATGGGTAGGTTCAAAAGAATCTGACCTTGTTGCTGCCGAAAGGAATAGCTTAAAAGCACTTTCGTTAGCTCCTGATCTTGCGGAGAGTCATACGGCGCGCGGATTTGTTCTTTCACTTGCAAGTAAATATGCCGAGGCAGAAAAGGAATTCAAAGAAGCGATAAGATTAGATCCCAATTTGTTTGATGCCTATTATGTATATGGCAGAGCGTGTTTTGCAAATGGTGAAATAGAAAAGTCTGCCGAACTATTTCGTAAAGCTGCTGAGATTCGTAAAGAAGATTTTCAGAGTATGCTGCTTCTTTCACAATCACTCGGAGTGCTGGGCAAACCTGAAGAAAGAGAAACTCTGTTAGAAGGTATAAGAAGAGCAAGAAAACAAATAGAGATTAATCCTGATGACCGAAGAGCCTTGTCGCTTGGTTCGGGTAATTTGTATGATGCCGGAGAAAAAGAAGAAGGCTTGCGATGGATAACCCGGGCATTGCAATTATATCCCGATGACGCCGGTGTTTTAATAAACGCTGTATGTCTTTATGCAAAACACGACAAGGAGAAAGCTCTCGATTTTTTGGAAAAAGCTGTCGGGAAAGGATTTGGAAAGAAAGACTGGATTGAAAATGATCCCGATTACGATCCACTTAGAGATGAACCGAGATTTAAAGCATTACTTAAAAAATTAAAATAGAAGATTAAAATTATGATTGGGAAAACAGTTTCACACTATAAAATAATAGATAAAATCGGTGGCGGCGGAATGGGGGTGGTGTACAAAGCCAAAGATGAAAAGCTAGACCGTATTGTTGCGTTAAAGTTTTTGCCCCAGCATCTGCTTGAAGATAAAGAAGCGGAACAAAGATTTATGTCCGAAGCAAAATCGGCATCTTCGCTCGATCATCCGAACATTTGTACTATCTATGACATAAATAAAACTGAAGATGGGCAAATGTTCATTGCCTTGGCATATTATGATGGTGAAACATTAAAGAAGAAAATAAAAAGCGGAACTCTAACTGCGGAAAATGCAATTGATATCGCCACACAAATCGCAAACGGACTTAAGCGTGCACATCAAAACGGAATTATTCACCGTGATATTAAGCCTGCAAACATTATGATAACAAATCACGATGAAGTAAAGATACTCGACTTCGGACTTGCAAAATCAAAAGGAACAAATGATTTAACAAAGCTTGGCTCCACGATTGGAACTGCAGCATATATGTCTCCCGAACAGGCAAGAGGAGAAAATGTTGATCAGAGAACCGACATCTGGGCACTCGGTATAATTCTTTATGAAATGATAACCGGTAAGGCTCCATTCAAAGGCGAATATGAACAGGCGATAATCTATTCCATTCTAAATGAAGAACCGCAAAAAAGTGATGGCGTTGATGAAAGAATCTGGAATATAATTACTAAAGCCATCTCAAAAGACACTTCGTCGCGATATCAAACAATAGATGAAATGTATTCTGATTTAAATGAAATCAGAAGTGGATCAGCTTCAAAAACAAAAATCACAAACTACAGCACGAAGCCAACCGAAAAATCATTAAAAGTGAAAAGCAAGTTAGTGCTTTCAATCTCTGCAATTTTAGTTGCAGTAGTTTTTATTATTTACTTCTTCGTATTTAATAAACCCTCTGAAACTATAGAAACTACCGGCAAAAAAATGATTGTTGTTCTTCCATTTCAAAACTTAGGTTCAACAGACGATGAATACTTTGCCGATGGAATAACGGGTGAAATCACTAGTAAGCTTTCAGGCTTATCAGGATTAGGAGTCATCGCACGTTCGAGTGCAATGCAGTATAAAAACACTGGCAAATCTCTAAAACAGATCGGTGAGGAATTAGGAGTTCAGTATGTGCTCGAGGGAACAGTTCAATGGGAACAATTACCAAATGGGAAGAAAAGGATAAGGGTAAATCCAGAGTTAATAGATATTAATAATACAACTCAAATGTGGTCTAAGCCTTATGAATCGGATTTTTCAAGTGCATTCACACTTCAGACAGAAATAGCCTCAACCGTGGCAAATGCTTTAAATCTTACTCTAGTAAAATCGGAACAAATATCTCTCGAGAAAAAAATCACCAGTAATTCGGATGCCTACGATATTTATCTAAAGGCTCTTTATTATTCAAGCGATATAGGGAACGAGAAGAATTCAAGAATAGCAGTAGAGATGCTGCAGAATGCAATTTCATTAGACGATAATTTTGCTGAGGCTTATGCTTTATTATCTGTTGTTCAAACGAATTTGTACTGGGAATATTTTGAACACACAGAGGAAATTCTAAGACAAGCTAAAGCTAACGCGGAAATGTCTCTGCAAATTGATCCTGATTTACCTCAGACCCATGTTGCAATGGGAGCTTATTATTATCATGGCATTCTTGATTATGATAACGCACTGAGAGAATACAATGAAGCAATAAAACTAAATCCTGATAACGTTGAGGCAAACAACGGAATTGCTTTTGTATTCAGAAGACAGGGCAAAATGCATGAAGCCATCAAATATTTTGAAAAGACATTCAAACTGGATCCTAAAAATTATAATACTGTTTATTCTATTGGTGAAACGAATTGCCTTTTAAGGAAATATGATCAAGTGGTTCCGTATTTAGATAATGCTATTTCAATATCCCCGGACGCTGTATTTGCTTATGATATGAAAGCACGAAGTTATTTACTTAGCACCGGAAATATAGAAGCAGCACGCAGCGTCATTATGGATGCATTGGATAAAAAAATAGGACTGGATTCAAAAGATTTTATAAATACAATCTATCAATTCGATGTGATGGATAAAAATTTTGTTGCGGCTTTGAATCAGATAAAAGGTGTTGATGAAATAGACATACAGTTTTCATACAAACCCGAGTATTTGCTTACTGCTCTAGTTTACATGCTTATGAAAAATGAAACTCTTGCGACTAAAAATTTTAAATCGGCAGTTCAGGTTTTAAAGGAGAAAATCAAAGAACATCCCGATGATTCAAGACTATATACATCTCTCGGTATTTGTTATGCAGGACTTGGTCAGAAAGAAGATGCGATCAAAGAAGGTAAACATGGTTACGAATTACTTCCTATTTCAAAAGAAGCCTGGCGCGGTACTTTTCGTTTACTGGATCTTGCCCAGATTTATACAATGGTCGGGGAACAGGAATTAGCCCTGGATGCAATAGAAGATTTGCTCATCAGGCCAACAGATGCAATATCACCCTGGCTTCTTAAACTCGATCCGACGTGGGAACCGTTAAGAGGAAATCCCAGATATCAAAAACTTACGAGCAATTTAACGAAAGCCTATAACCCATGATCGGTGAGACCATACTCCACTATAAAATATTAGAGAAACTCGGAGAGGGCGGAATGGGTGTAGTCTATCTTGCTGAAGATAC
>JAJDNK010000140.1 GCA_022340715.1 bacterium BMS3Abin03
AGAAAAATACCAGTTACTAATGTCGATTGCTTGATCATTATAATTGTATAACTCAACCCAATCTCCGGAATCAAAACTCTCTGCCGAATTGTAATTAATTTCATTAATAACAATTTCTTTTGTGGCAGAAGTATCAATCGAAAAAGATGCATATAAATTTGTTGAACCGGTAACTAAAACTGATATTGATTTCTCGCTTGATGTAACAGATCCGCTCCAACCATCAAATTTATAACCGGCAATCGGTAATGCTTTTAAATGTACCTCGTTATCCCTAAAATAAATTCCACTAAATGGCATATCAGACGAGTTTAGTTTGAGTGTATTTAGTTGTACAGAACCTCCTTCAGAGGCATTAATAGTAATCATTCCATCTTCACCACAATTAAAATAATTGCGCACATGATCTCGCATATATGCAGGACGATTTTGTGCAAACGGTATCATTTTTGTTTCAATACTTTCACCGGTAAGTCCCCAACGAGCTCTGTGTTTTGGAATTTCATTAGCAATGTGATCTGCCAGTGCATTGATAATTGAGACAACTCGTTCACTCTTAAAGTTCGTATTAAGCAGGTCGGCGATTTGGTTGACGAAACGATTTTTAAAAGTTGGATTCTCAATTAATTTCCGCTGAAGCAATGTTGCCCACGGCGGATTGGAGTAACGCGTTTCCACTGGAGAAAACATGAAAGATATATGATCTTCAGTATAATCATGCGCATAAAGACCGAAACCAAATTCTACACCAAAAAGAATCCAGCGCCATTTGCCGGAAGCACTGCGTTCCCGCCAGAATTTAATATTAGTTCCCGGCCAATCGAGATTATCATAATAAGCCTGAGCTGCAAAGTAGAGTATGCATTCATCAAGATCGATAACTGAATCGATGAAGTTGTAAGCTGCATCAGTCGTCATATCATTTGTGCTGATATAATCGATTAATTGCCGGTAACTCAGAGAATCTCCCACAATAGGACTCATGTTATTTTCCAGCAAATCGATATTATCAGGATCTACACCATGCCTGTTGGCAATGTAATGCTCATTTATTTTTTCACGGATATTGTAGATTCCCCAATATTCACCATTGATGAATGAAGTTGCAGGACGATATTCCTGGTAATCAATATCGAGATCTTTGACTAGCGTTTGCATAACTGCATCGCGAATATGAGTATATTGAAAATCATTTCCTGCATTCCTTAAAACAAATGCTTTAAATCTATTAAGCCAAAATTCCGGGAAAAGCGGGTAATCAATCTTTGAGACACCATACTTATCTTTAAATTTTACAGAAATGGATTTCTGTGGCCATTCTGCACTTTGATTACCATAAATTTCGATTCCGCAATTTTTTGAAAAACCCGGACTCTTATCATCTTCAAAAAATTCAACATGTGCCGGTCGCTCCCAATCCATTGTATAATTTGTATAGATACCGGAATCAGGATCAAAAAGATCTGAGGGATCTGCGATTAGAGATATAACAGGGATGTCTGTTTCTTCATTAATGAAATATGATTTATAAATAACAGGGGAGGGTAGGTAGTTTGCTTTTGTGCTGAATGCTTTTAGAACAGTAGTTTCATTTATGTTTATGGGTGAAGTATATTTTATGGAACTCATATCAGGATTACTTCCATCCAAAGTATAATATATATCACTTGCTCCAGCAGAAAGTTCAACTGAAATTGCAGATGGATAGAATCCCTCTGGAAGGGATACTGAAACTGAATCTGAAAATCCCTGGATTTCATTTCCGGTATTCTCTGAACCAGGAGAAGGTAACTGAAAAATCCAGGATGTTGAGCCATCACTTGTTCTTCCAAATGAAATATCAGGGTACGAAGCCGGTACATTAATCATATCAACTACTAAACCGGATGCATCACTCAATATTAATTCTTCACCGGAAGAGCTTAGTTTAAAGTTTGTATGCCAGTAATTAATAATTGTGTCTTTATCAGAGGCGAAAACTACAAGATGCCCACCCGGATCAACAACAGCATTTCCAAATTGCCATTTGGTATTATCAAGTGAATCATCACTAAGATAATAACCTTCCAGATTTATCGGACTGGCGCTATTATTATATAACTCAAGCCAATCGGAAGTTTCACCATCCTCATCATAAATTGTTGATGTATTTGAAGACATTACTTCATTAATGACTACACTCTGCGAAAAAACAAATTGTTGTGTGAGAAATAAAATTAGTAAAAATATCTTTTTCATAATTTTGTTATTAAGATTGTTGTTAATCACTTTTACTTTAATTTTTTTATTTCATATGTATGCTCGGTATCAGAATATGGCAAATAAGTAAACGATCTTTTTTATTTAGCACGTATTCTTAAATCACCATTCGCCAATAGATTTCAGGTTGAATGGATAAATACAATAGTAATAAAATAATCAGACTTACAATCGACCGATATTATTTTTAATAAGTACTTTATTTAAGTAAAATGAATTTTTTAGTTTCTAAAAAATTGTTTGTCTTGATCTGATAAAAGTATATACCGCTTGGTAAATTTCGTGCATTGAATTCAATCGTGTAATTCCCGGGAAATTTAATTTCGTTTACAAGTGTACGGATTTCTCTTCCAAGAGAATCAAAAATCCTTAGTATTACTTTTGATGTTTTAGCTATACTATACCGGATTTTAGTGCTTGGATTAAATGGATTCGGATAATTCTGTTCCAGAGCATAATTAACCGGTGCTTCTCTTAAATTTTCTGCATCCGTTGGCGTACAAAGATTTTCCGCATCTTCACCAAGTCCGATTGGAGCAATACCCGAATTTGTAATACATATTTTATCAAGTTTGGCTCCGTCTTCACGATAACCAATAGTAATTATATGTTCACCTTCTGTCAATACATAGTCATTAAATTTTAACCACTGCCATCCGGTTGTTACCAAACCATTGTACATCACAAAATCTCCATTATCCATTTTTACCCAGTAAGAATCATCATCATAAGTTGGATCATTTAATCTGGCAAACACAGAAAAATTGCCGGAGGTATCAACAGTGAAAGGAATAATGATATATCCTGTACTATCAGAAGGTGCCTCATTAAGACTTTGCACACCGGATTCAACTGTAACATACTTTCCGTTTGAAGCCTGAGCATCATTTAATATATTCCAATTCTCACCAACAGTTGCACATTCAGGTTCATAATAAATTGTCCGGCTATTATCGATATATACTAATGAATCATTACCAACAAATAAATTTAAATCGACAGCCTCTGCCATTAGTCTATGGCCGGTTTCGCTTGGATGGAGATGATCCCCATCATCGGCCTCCGGCAAGAGACTTAATGTATCTGCAGGATTACGCAGAGCTTTATCCATATCGATAACACCATCCAAAAGATTAGTTGTTCTGATCCACTCGTTAACTATTTGTCGTTCAGCTTCGTGTTGCGTTGTATAGTAGGACGAACCCTTCATCGGTAACAATGTAGCTCCATATACGAAAATGCCATTAGCATGTGCAGATTGTATCATTTGAGTAAAAGCACTAATTAAATTATTTCCTGTACCTGGTGCACCATAACCAATATCATTTATTCCTTCAAGAATAATTAACCACTTAACACCACTTTGTTCTAACACATCGCGGCTAAATCTGCTTATGGCTGAAGGACCTAAACAAGTACCAAGCACGCAATTTCCACCAATACCCTCATTTAAAACCGCTACTGATCGTGTTTCAGGATTCTCCCGGAAACGCCGGGAAAGTTCATCAGGCCAGCGATTCTGCTTATTTGTTCCTGAGCCCCGGCCATCTGTAATTGAGTTTCCTAATATGGCAACGGCATATGCTGAATCATGAGCCATTACATCAATAGTATTTATGATATACCAATGATCAGTTGTTACTGCACCTAAAAAATTCTCATTTGATACAGCATTACCTGTAAGTATATATGATGTAGTTCTCGATCCGGGATGACCCGTTACATCCAAGGAAGTGCTACCGAAATAAATAGTAACTGCTACATTATCAAGTGGTTCCAATTCAAATTGAAATGGATCTGATGTAACTGCAGAACCCGGTTGAATTGTAACGGATGTATCACCACTGAAAAGTAAAGATTTATCAGTTGCTGGATCGATTGTATCACTTCCTACCGAAACGGCAATATGAACTGAATTCATTGTTACAGGACTTGAGCTGAATTCATTAGTGAATCGCATTCTCAAAGTATTACCACCTATAGAAACATGAACTATTTGTCGAATTGTATTATTACTTAAACCCGGTGAAGGTGGATTGTTATTTGTTTCAACCAATTGCGGCGCAGTACTCCATGTTCCAACCCATTTTGTAGCTAATTTTTCAGCAACATCATAACCTAACAACGATAACATTTTTACTGCATATCGTCTACCAAGCTCTCTGTAACCAGCCGAATTGAAATGAAGATTATCGGGTCCGTCTGTACATCCACTTGAAGAAATAACATATGAGTTTGAAAGCGTACCCGGTAGTCCTGCAATTATTGAATTCATACTTGCACAAATTCCACCCTGATCAGCATTCACAACTTCGCCTGCAAGCAGAGGTATCGAATCCGGATCGAGCTCCAGGTCGTTTATCAAATCGTTATAGATCTTTTTCACTTTTGATGGCCATTGTGTGTCACCTGTATTTGATTCACCCTGATGAAGTAGAAAACCTTTAATAACTCCATCCTGCTGTGCTAATTTTGCCATATCAACAAGACACTGGTAAGGGTTTCCGTCATATTCGTTGATTAAATTAATTAACCAATCCTCTGTAATAGTTGATATATAATCCTGGAAATTATCTTTATCGAAGAGTTCAATTTTGCAACCTGCTACAGATACGTTTATAACACCGACTCTAATGCTGTCCGGAAGATTTGCAACCATAGTTCTGCCAAAATAATCGGCAGGGGAAAGGCCAGTGGAACATCGTGTTAAAGGCGGAATTGCCGGGTACCAGGAACCTTTAGTCCTGCCTAAATTCGAACAATCAAAAGCTTCCATAACCTGGAATCTACTATCTACTGCATTATCCTGATCTTCAATAGTACCTGCTCCTTCCATATTTGACTGACCAAAACAAAGATAAATATAGAAATTCTTATCTTGTGCAAATGCATTAGTTGTTAGCAAAAGAAAACCTGATAAAAAGAATAATATTGTATACGTTTTCAGTTCTTTAAAAACTCCAAAACTCATTTTTACTCTCATTTTTTTTCTCCATTTAATTTTGGACTTGTGCCTGAACAAAACAGAATACATCAATGGCACAATCATTAATGACTCTGATATGACTTTAATATTAGTTTAACAAATCCAACTTATTAATTTCCATAAAATTTTCAATGGGATTCATATAAGTTTAAAAGAGATAAAATATCTATATATAGTAGTTTTGAATTAAAGAGAAAATTAGAAGGAAATGTAAAAACTTCATGATATTTCGCCGGTATAGTTAAACAAGAACGAGGAGGCTGGAAACAAAAACAGTCCCCGTTTTAAACATTTATGCAAATTTAAGAATAAACCTAACTATTTGGTAGCCATTTTAAGTTACCAACGCATATTAAAGTACCACCTTAAAATTAACCTGAGATGACTTTGATATTTTTCAATTAAATCATTTCAAGTTATTTTCAAAATAATTGCTTTAATAAAAACTTAGTTAATCATAAAAATAAAAAGCCCCCAAAAATTTGAGGGCTAAAAATATTATTTTGTTCAACTATTCAAATCAATGTTGAACCATTATTTCATTTCTTCAAAAACCATATTATTTATGTTAAAGAGATCACCATCAACTACAAACTTCAATATATGCTGACCAGCATTTAGTTTCATTGATTTTTTTCTGATTGTCCAGTTTTGAAATCCTTTAGTATTTGGAACTGAAATTATACCGGTTTGATCAACACCATCAGATTCAAGATGGAACTTTCCACTATCGTAAGACGAGGCAACATAAAATGAAATCTGGTATGTTGCACTTTTACTCACATTAATAGTATATGCCATCCAGTCTCCAACGTGTGCCCAACCTACGTTATATCCGCCTGCAGAACATTTTTCTATATCTACTCCTTGGCTGAACCGATATTGACCTCCCTGGTTAATATCATCGTTGTCATAGTAAGCGTCACCGGCGCAGCCGTTATCGAAGTCTTCGGCTTCAATTGTTCCCGGAACAATGTGTGGTTTGTAGGCTTCCTGTTTCATCTCACAGACTTCCATAAATGTCCAACTGTATGAAGAACCGTTTTCTGAATTTAATAATTCAGCTTTAATACCTTCAGCAGGTTCGGTATTCAGGGACAATATCATATTTGGAAATTGCTTATTTGAAATTTTTAATAATTCATTGTGTGCGTCATCAATTTTCCAGAGTTGATTATCTTTCCCGACAAAATCAGAAATCGCAAGATCCTTATTAGGAATACTGCACTCCAATACTTTTTGATTGTTTTCACGGTTCATAATTTTATAAATACCTTTACCTTCAGATTCCAGCTTCCATTGGTTTGAAATATCTTTTCTTTTCCCGGTCAGCGTTAAATCCGAACTAAGTATTAAACTGCCTCTGTTATCTCGCGGAACTATATAATAATGTGGGCTACAATTGAGTTGTGCAAACATACCCAGCGGAGGAATTTTACCATCAAAGTTAAGCTTTAAAACGTATGCCATTTCTTCGAAAGATATCTCAGGCAAATTAACTATTAATCCTTGCGTATCCTGTTTGAAATTTAGCGGAAGGTATTTTCCTGCTTCGCCGTTTATAAGCTCAACGGATTTCAGATTCTTTAAATCGATTCTATCCGAGGTTAATGTTGTTAGTGTTACTTCCTTCTGGTCTTTTTCCCTGCCGAGTAATATTGCATAAAGAGTTGTATAATCTTTCGATCTTGTATAGCGAACATCTTTTGCTGTACCCTCGATAGGTGCTCCCATCACGCCGTGTGCAGCTCCCATTTTGGTTGGACCTTCACCGTATTTTTCCCACGCACGGGTTGAATACACTGCCTCACCATATTTTTTCAACCACGAACCCATTGCAAGTAAAATATCCTTTTGTTCCCGGGGTATTGTACCATCGGCTTTTGGAGAAATATTAAGCAGCATATCCCCATTTTTGCTTATTCTATCGATAAAGCTATGGAGTATCGCTTTGCTGGTATAGTATCCAATTCCTTCGGTGTAACACCAGCTTGAAGAACTAACAGCATCATCTGTAAGCCAGTAATTATCTGTAATATCCAGAGGACCACCACGTTCGTAGTCCAACACAGCACACTTGGTGTTCAAACCGTCTTTAAATGTGGCCACAACAGGTTTGTCCCATTCGTTTGCTTCATTATAATAGTAAGATAAAAATTGCAAAAGAATCGGTTGTGAAATAATATGCAAATTGAAATCCTGGTAAATGATATCAGGTTTATAGTTATCGATAATTTCCTTGTGCTTGGCTAACCAAAAAGCTTCATTCTTTTCTTCCCCTTGCTGCCCGAATAGCTTTTGAAGTTTCGGATCATCTGTTTTCGGTACGTGGTCATAATATCCAGTAATGTTGTATGCGTGATGCATTGAAAGAATTACTCTCATATTTTTTTTGCGAATGGCTTTAGTTAATAAACCTACCAGGTCAAGTTTAGGTCCCATATCTTTTGCGTTCCATGGATTAACTTTGCTTGCCCACATCGAAAAACCATCGTGGTGCTCAGCCACCGGACCGGCAAATTTTGCTCCTGCATCTGCGAACAGTTGCGCCCATTCATCGGGATCAAATTTCCCCCCTTCGGATTTGAGCTTAGGTGCAAACTGTACAAAATTGTCTTTCTTGTCTTTCCCACCTTTTATGAAATAATTGTACGGCCACTCCGATGGATCACCGTAAGTTTCAATATGATGCTTATTTTCTGCCGAGCCTTTAATGTACATGTTGCGGGGATACCATTCGTTACCAAATGCCGGAACTGAGTAAACTCCCCAGTGAAAATATATACCGAACTTTGCATCTTTGAACCACTCGGGAACAGGATTAGCTTTCTCCAATGATTCAAATGTAGGTTGATATTCCTGCTTCTCTGTTTGAGATAAAACGTTACTGTTTATTCCTATTATTATTAATAGAAAAAGAAAAAATGTACTTTTATATCTCATAACTTTTTTGTTTTAAGATTGTTTAAAACATCTAGTCAAATATGACTCAAGATGACTTTTTAATTTCTGTCTTTAAAATATTTTAAGATTTACTTCACGAAATATTATTAGCTAACATTAATCCTAAAAATGTTTACTATATTTCTCTCCATTCAAGTTCAATACTCAACACATTGTTCTGTCCAGGTTGGTTTATTTATATAAAACATTCCGTCTTTATAATGTACCGGCTCGATTCCTAATTGAGGCGTTTTTTCCCACGGTTGCAAATCCGGACAGTAGGGATATGGTCTCTTGTCGTACATAATATAATGACATGAACTCCACAATTTACCATCCGGTCCCTCGAACAATGCATTATGTCCTGTTTCGCAATATGGATCTTCGCTGTCATAGAATTTTAAATCAGCATATCCGCCTTCGATAGCAAGCTCCGGACGATATCCCTTTTTTCGTGTGCCAAAGATCGGTTCGCGAGATGCAAACTCCCATGGTCCGAGAGGTGACTTGGATTTCAAAAGTCCAACTTCATATCCTCTTGTCCATGATGAAAAAAACATGAAATACGTACCTTCTCTTTTCACAACAAAGGGACCTTCTATACCGCCTACCACCCAATCTGGATTACCGGGTGATTTTTTATCGAGAAATTTCTGAATGCTGCCTATGAGCTTACCTGTTGATAAATCAATTTCAGCCCGGAAAAGCCCATTGCCGCTGCAGTAGAGATAAGTCTTTCCGTCCTCATCTTCAAACAAAGTTGCATCGTTATTATATTGAGGTGTTAAAGGACCATTTACAAGTTTGTAGGGGCCCGTCACTTCATCAGATGAAAACAACCAGATGCTGTGCGTTTTCATACCTTTTGGATCATCCTCGGTTACTTTTCCGCTGTTTACAGTAAGCCAATATTTGTTCTGGATGTAATGAATTTCAGGTGCCCAGAATCGTCCGTTGTAAGGACAGTCCGGAGGAAGTTCGCTTGCATCAATTAACCACGAATGGAATTTCCAATGTATTAAATCATCGGAAACTAGTAATTTAACTCCAGGATTTGGACCTGTCCACACAGGCAGCGATGTCCCTGTACAATACCACATTTTACCAACTTTAATAATGCAATGATCACGCATTGCTATAGAAGTATCTCTGGTAATTGGATTTGTATAACAGAAAATATGTTTAGCCGTGCTATCAGTAGATGCATTTTTGTTTGTTTGTTCCTGTGCAAAACTAATAGTAGTAAAAACAAAAAAACTCCAAAATAAAAAGGTCTCGATTTTCATTTTTATATTAACTCCAGATACTTTTATGTCCGCGGTCAAATCATATTTTATACTTCTATATTCAGCTGAACTTTAATTCTTAAATAGTAACTGTGCAAATTCATGCAGACTGCGTCTCCAACTCTGCCACTCGTGAGCTGTCTTGGGTGAAACATAGAAATGCGCATTGATGCCTTCCTTTGATATCGCTTCAATCCCTTCTTTAGGATCACCACCAAAAGGCCCGCTACGAGGTCTGTTTTTCATATTTTCAATTTCCCTTCCGCCGTAACTGACGAACACGAGTTTGACTTTATCTTTAAAACCCGGAGTATTGTTTACATCATCTAAACTTATACTGCCGCCGCTGAAAAGACCGATAGAGGAAAAAGTATCGAGATTGCTAAGTGTTATCAATTTTGTTTCAAAGCCGCCCATAGAAAGTCCTGCCATAGCCCGGTCGGGCTGATCGGGTAATGTGCGGAAGTTGGCATCTATGTAAGGGATCAACTCATCGATAAGAACAGTTTGAAATGGTTTGATAGAAAAATTTCTCAGGCCACCTACTTTAACGTCATTGGTCATTCCATAGGTCATTACAATTATAAATGGTTTTGCTTTACCTTCAGCAATAAGGTTATCCATAATTAAATTGGCTTTACCTTGATTTGGCCAGCCATATTCATTTTCCCCATAACCATGCTGCAGGTATAATACAGGATATCTTTTATCTAAATTCTTTTCATAGTCTGGTGGTGTATATACAAATGCTCTTCGTGAGGTATTTGTGCTCTTCGAAGGAAAGTAAATCTCACGTGTCTGTCCGTGCGGTACATTCTTCAATTCGTAAAATTCCTGATCATGTGCAGGAACTTCTATACCGCTGCCCCAACGCATAGCACCATAATAATATAAGCTGTTTGGATCAGGAACTGCAGCACCATCAACCCAAATTTGGTAGTAATGAAATCCTTCGTCCTGGGGTCCGGATTCTCCTGTCCATACACCATTCTCATCCTTCGTAAGGTTATATTTTACAGCACTAATATCTAACAGAACAGTGTCTGCATCAGGCGCTACTATGCTTGTGCGAACGCGCCCTTCAGAATTAACCATTGGGTAATCTTTCCCCGGCTGGTTTGTTGAAGTAGGTTTGAAATCTTCCTTAACTGTTTGAGCAACGCTTAAAGAACCAGACAAAATCATTAATAATATTACTAAATATGTTAGATGTTGTTTCATTGTTATTCTCCTTTAATCTTTAAATAAAAGTTGAGCAAATTTGTGTAAGCTTCGCCGCCAACTCTGCCATTCATGAGCTGTTAACGGAGAAACATAATAGTGGGTATTAATTCCGATTTTTTTTAAAGCTTCGGTGTCAGCTTCCGGATTGCCGCCGAAACGGGTCTTACCGTTTTCGAGTTCACGGCTGCCGTAGCTTACAAAAACGAGTTTCACTTTCTCCTTAAAATTCGGAGAGTTGTTTATGTCGTCCATCGTGATGCTTCCACCACTGAACAGACCGACATAAGAAAACACTTTGGGATTGGCAAGCGTAATGACGCGGGTTTGCATACCTCCCATTGATAGTCCTGCCATACCACGATGTTGCTGATCTGCAATAGTCCTATAATTTTCATCAATCATCGGGATGATATCCTCAATCATAGTTTTTTTGAATCCATCTGCCCAGCCAGCCGGGGGCCACGTACCAGCGGAACGGTCACCTGGTCGTGGCGGACGATCCTGACCTGGCATACGCCATGAACCATTATCCATTACAATGATAAATGGTTTTGCTTTTCCATCAGCAATCAGGTTATCCATTATTAGATTAGTCCTGCCTTGATTTGGCCAACCGGTTTCATCTTCTCCGCCACCGTGTTGAAGATACAAAACAGGATAACGTTTTTCGGTATCTTTATTATAATCCGGCGGTGTGTAAACAAAACAACGCCGCATACCATTGTTGCTCTTTGAAAAATATAACTGCTCGCTTATCTGACCATGAGGTACATCTTTTAACTCATAGAATTCCTGATCATGTGCAGGTATTTCAATACCGCTACCCCAACGGCTGGCGCCATAAAAATATAAGCTGTTTGGATCAGGTACTGCAGCTCCGTCGATCCATAGTTGGTAATAATGGAATCCTTCATCCTGTGGTTCAGATTCTCCAGTCCAGACACCATTCTCATCTTTGATCAGATCATATTTAACAGCACTAATATCCAGTTGTACTTTTTGCGCCACCGGCGCCAAAATGCTGACCCGAACTCTACCCTCTGAGTTAACCATGGGATATTCTTTCCCCGGTTGATTTGAAGTCGCGGGTTTGAAATCTTCTTTAACAGGTTGGTTCGTTTGAGCAAAACACAAAGAACCCGAAAAAATAAATAATAAGATTGCTAAGAAAACAAGGTGTCGTTTCATATATGTTCCCTTTGATTTATAAATAGTTTTTGAACTAATTCTTACAGGCTGTTTAATTTTTTGTTTTAATTGTAATCCCGGCTTCTTTCAAACCATCTGAAGTTGCAGTAAGATTTATGCTCCCGTTTTTATCTTTAGATTTTATTATTACAAGAACCAAACCGTGAAATGCTTTTCTTTCACTCACGTTAAAATATTCATGGCTAATCGGATCTCCATTTCCAACTCCTGCGATAGAGCCTTCGCCATTAATATTAAACTTCACCAGGTTATCTGCATTTGGACAAACATAACCTTCCTTATCCACTATCTCAACTTTTACAAACGAAAGATCCCTGCCATCTGCACTGATTTCTGTTCGATCCGGGATTAATATTATTTTGGCCGGATCGCCTGCAGTCTGAACTTCATCCGTACAAATTATTTTCCCATTGTTTTTTGCAACTGCTTTTAATGTTCCCGGAGTATAAAGAACGTTCCACTCTAAATGTAAATCTTCTGTACTACTAAACTTCTTTTCACCAAGGGACTTTCCATTAAAAAATAATTCCACTGATTCACAATTACTGTAACACCAGACCGGAATTTTCTTTCCTTCAAAACCTTTCCAATTCCAGTATGGAAGAATATGAACCATTGGTTTATTTGTCCACTGGCTCTGGTAAAGATAATAACGGTCTTTTGGAAAACCACACAAATCCACAATACCAAAATAAGAACTAACTGAAGGCCAGCTAAAAGGTGTTGGTTCTCCGATGTAATCAAAGCCTGTCCAGACAAATTCACCCGCAACCCAAGGTGCATCTTTTACTGCTTTAAGAGTTGTTTCAGCTACATTGCCCCAACTTGGAGCATTCATATCGTATGATGAACACTGGTTGTTTAGTTCCTTAATTACTTTAAGTGAATCTCCATCCTGAATTAGATTATATACTCCACGCGTACTTACAGTTGATGCAGTTTCTGAACCAACTAGTTTTGCCTTGTCTTTATAGGTCAGGTAAAAGGACATATTATAATTAATGCCCAATAAATCAAGTGGTCTTGAAAATCCACTTTTAACAGCTGCTTCTGGTGAATTACATCCAGAGGTTACAGGTCTAGTAGGATCTTCTCTATTACAGATATCGACAAGTCGCTTCGACATTTCGTATGCATCAGCATTGTCTTGCTCGGGGATTTCGTTACCTATACTCCATAAAATAATACTTGGATGATTTTTGTCTCGCTGGATCATATCTATTAAATCTCTTTCACTCCATTCGTCAAAAAACTGCCCGTACCCATATTTTGTTTTGTTCCTTTTCCACTCGTCAAAAGCTTCGTCCATCACAAGGAAACCAATACGGTCACATAAATCCAGCAATTCGGGCGCAGGCGGATTGTGGCTTGTGCGGATAGCGTTGCAGCCCATACTTTTCATAATCTCTAATTCACGTTCAATTGCTCTTTTGTTTACAGCCGCACCAAGACTTCCAAGATCGTGATGCAGACACACACCTTTAATATTAACATGCTTGCCGTTCAAGAAAAATCCTTTGTCTGCAGTAAATTTAAAAGTACGGACTCCGAAAGGAGTATCATAAGTATCAACTATTTTTCCATTCAGTAAAACTTTAGATTCTACTTTGTAGATGACAGGACTTTCCAGCGACCATAATTTCGGTTTTGGAATTTTGACAACCTGTCCAAAAGTATTGATGCTGCCTGTTTCTACTTTCTGAGTTGAGCTGCTGCCAACAACTTTGTTACCTGATCCATCAAGGATAATAGTTTCAAGAGTTACCTGTTGTGCAGAAACAGATTGATTCTGTATCTTAGTTTGAATATTAACCGTCGCTTCGCCTTCAGAAATTTTCGGTGTGGTAACATAAGTTCCCCAGTGTGCAATATGAACAGGATCAGTTACGGTTAATCGCACATTACGGTAAATGCCTGCACCTGAATACCACCGCGAACACGGCTGTTGTACGTCAACCCTGACAGCCAGGACATTTTTTTCGTTATCAAATTTCAGATGCTTGGTTAATTCATATTCAAAGCTTGAATATCCGTATGGCCTGTTACCAAGATGAACGCCGTTAATCCAGACATCGCTATTCATATACACGCCGTCGAACTCAATTAAAACACGTTTATCTTTAATATCTTCTGGTAGTTTAAACTCTTTCCTGTACCAGCCGATACCACCGTTTAAGTAACCACCTCCGCTTCCGCCCGGACTGGTAGATTCAAAAGGACCCTCGATCACTTTTACTCCTTCATCATAAATGCCGCCTCCCTGTATGCCATCAAACACACGAATAGCAATACTATTTTTTCCGCCGTAGTTGATAATTTCATGCGGAACTTTATAATACCGTAAGATATCCCATGCAGTCGTATAGTTCGGTGGAAAAGAACCCATACCGCCTATTTTTATTCCATTGAAAAATGTCTCGTCAGCGTCATCAATTTTACCTACGTTAATAAAAATATCTTTCCCTTTTAAATCTGCAGGTACGTTCAATTCACGCCGGTACCAGCCATAAACGTTATCCTGAGTATAGTTAGAACTTGTTTCCCAGTTAGAGGGAAGCTCCACTGTCTGCCAGGAATTATCATTTAAATCCGGACTCTTCCAGTGCTGGTTGTCGCCCTCTTTGAATTTCCATTCTCCTTTCACAATATGGAATTCAGGTACATTCTCTTTTTTATACTCAGACAGGGCAATCCCTTCAATACTCCAATCATGCGGTAAATCAAGTAATCTCCAATTCGAATCATCAAGTGAGGGATTTTGTCCGTCTTTTACATCACCAAATTTGAAATGCCATTCCTTTGTAAAAAGCTTTGTTGTTCTTGGAGAATCAGAAGTGCTGAAGAATTTAGCTGACAAAGTTGCAGCAAGCATAACAGCACCTGCAATCAGCATAAAATAAAATTTAGTTTTCATTTGATAACTCTTAATTATTTTTTGTTAATAATTTTTAAGTGTCATCCTATATATGATGACACAGCTTTTAATTCATTTTTTTATTTGGCTTTGAATTGCCACCAGTCGAAATTGAACAAATCTTTTTCTCCCCTGAAAAGAAAGTATACATTGTGAACCCCTATGATATTTTTTTTGATCGGGGCAGTAATTATTCTCCAAATACCTCCTTCACGTGAGGTATTTACATCAACAGTAGAGATGATTTGTCCATCGATATTATCGATAGCTATTTCGATTTTTCCGCCAAAAAGCGATGCAACACTTACCTCAACCGATTCTGCTCCTTCTGAAAAATCGACACCTTTTACCATTGTATAATCACCATTGTGTATGGAAGTTACAAACAAACGATCTGCAATCTTTTTTCCTTTATCCCACTCGAAACTCCCTTCCCATTCAGTTTCGAACATGGTTTTGATCCCTTCGCTCCAAGCCATGGTTTCGGCTTCAACCCGTTTGAATGGGCTCAGGGTTCCCACTTGTTCAGCACCTTCATCGGACCAATAATGGCGGTTTTTTATAGTGCCATCGGGATTATACACTATTTCATCCATATCCACTGAACGACGTTCATAAAATTTGGATGTGGTCAGTTTCAACAAGTCATAACTATGCCCAAAACAATACGATTTCCCTTTGTATTCAATAATACCCGGATGATTGCCGCGTGTCTTTTCCGATGCATCGACAATCATACCTTTATATTCCCAAGGTCCGGTCGGAGAATTGCTCATTGCATACCCAATACCTTCTGGGCAACAAGTGGAAGCATATGCCAAATAATAATGCCCGTTGCGCTTCCAAACCCATGGGCCTTCCTGGTAATTGTCCGGCTTGGTAGATTCAGTAACTATTTCACCGGAATACGAAACCATATCCTCATTTAACCTAATATAGTAGAGATCGGGATTTCCCCAGTACATATAAGCTTGTCCATCATCGTCAATAAATACAGTCGGGTCTATGTCATGTATACTATTTTTAATCAACGGTTTACCAATAGTATCTTTGAACGGTCCATAAGGGCTGTCGGAAACCAACACACCTATACCCACGCCATTGGGCATAGGACAGTATAGGTAGAATTTTCCGTTGCGATAAATACATTGAGAAGCCCAAGCACCATTATCGGTGTTTACCCACTTGAAGTCCTTCAGCGAAGCTACAACTCCGTGGTCTGTCCAATTCACCATATCGGTTGATGTATATAGCAACCAATTTTGCATTTTAAATCCGAATGCATCGTCCTCATCGTGCCCGGTATAAAGAAATACCGTATCGTTATAAACCATTGGTGCCGGGTCGGCAGTGTAATTGGTTTGAATGATTGGGTTTTGAGCATGGGCTGTGGAAAGTATTATCGCTGTAAAAAAGATAACCTCAAAAATTCTTAATATTCTTTTCATTGTTTGTTCTTATTTTATTTATTTTCAATACACCATTCTATATCTTTAATTTCTATTCTAGACTTTCCCGTTACAGTTTAACCACAACTTTCTTCCCGTCATAGGTTACTACTTGATCAAATTTTTCAACAGGAGTAATTCCAACGCCTTTAGTTTTTCCAACAACAACTATGTTGAACTTACGTTCACTAAGCATTCCGGGGAAAGAGCCTTTACGATCATTAATAGTCAATTCTTTTTTCTCATTTTCCCAGTTAAAAGTTATTGTAGAATAAATTCCCTTCTCATAATTATAGTTATCGTTTTCATCTTCATATAATGTAAATTCACCATCAGCGCCGAGATAAATTCTGATTTCAACCGGATCGCTTTTTTCTGTTGCATATTGAATTGCCGGTCCCATTGGAATGATTGATCCGGCTTTTATATAAAGAGGAATTTCATCAAGTGGTGCTTCCGCTTTTATTGTTTGACCTCCTTCAAAATATTTGCCTGTCCGGAAGTCGTACCAGTTAACAGATTCGGGTAAATAGACATCCCGTTCATTTACTTTGGGTTCAGTTACAGGAGCCACGAGAAATGATTTTCCAAACATATATTCATAAAGCCGGTTTAATGCGGAATTGTCTTTACAAAAATCCATTACCAAAGGACGCATAATAGTTGATCCGTTTTTAGTAACCTGCCATGCTTCGGAATAAATATATGGCATTAAACGATAACGCAGGTTTAACATTTTCTGCATATCATCCTGAACCCGCTTACTATAATGCCATGGCTCGGTTTCAGATTGATATCCATGAATGCGAAAAACAGGATTGAATGCTCCCCATTGATACCAGCGTATTAATAATTCCTGGTAATTTTCATCTGTGTACTGCGATTTGCCCGGACGGAAAAATCCGCCTATATCTGTAGTCCAGTAAGGCATCCCGGTAATTGTGTAATTAAGTCCGGCTACAATTTGCTTTTTATATGCATCCCAGTTACCACCTACGTCCCCTGACCAGTTTATAGTACCGTATCTCTGCTGACCGAGAAAAGCCGAGCGCGTTAATATGCAAACTCTTTTCTGCGATGTAGTCTCCCTCTGGCCTTCATAAACTGCCCGGCTGACAAACAACGGATAAGCCAGACGGTAAAAATCTCCGGGGCCCAGATATGTTTTTTGACCGTGTAAAGCATCGTTTTCAGGCTCGGTAGCATCCATCCACCACGAATCTACACCATAAGAGAATAAATTTTTCTTTAAAGTATTCCAGTAATATTTTCTTGTGAGCGGGTTGAAATAATCCAACCACTTACTACCCGGTATATAAAGATTTTTTGCTACGTATTCTTTTCCTATTGCGGAATTCTTATCCGGGTTTGACCAGATTGAAATATTGAAATGTGCATTCAAATTATGAATTTCTTTTATAAAACTAGCCGGGTTGGAATAGTTTTTATCATCGAACTCCGGTACACCCCAGCCGTTATCTCCCCAGTATTGCCAATCCTGAACTATGACGTCCACAGGTATTTTTCTCTTACGAAATTCTTTTACCGCCTCTACCAACTGAGTACCCGATGTATAACGTTCACGGCATTGCCAGAAACCATAAGCCCAGCGAGGTAACATAGGAACGTTGCCTGATAGATTCCGGTACGTTGCAATTACGCTATCTGCTGAAGGGCCATAAAACACAACATAATCCAGCAGCTTAGCATTCGGTGAACGGAATGTAGTTTCATCGCCCGTAAGTTTCCAGGATAACTTAGGTGTGTTGCTCGATTTACAAACTAATTGTACCCGGTGTTTTCCGGCTTTTAAATTTACTAGTGCATCTGCCGTAGGTGGAAGCCAGAAATTGCTTATATCTATAGAGGGTTTCCCGTCGATGACGACATACTGTCGGTTATCCATATCGCCCAGATTAAGGAATATTGAATAGACTCCGTCAGCAGGAACTTTAAACTGTCCGGTGTAAAGCGATTGATGCTGAGATACTTTTTGCGTTCCTGACGTAGTTGTAACTTCAGCGACCTGATCATTACCCTCTGCTGATTGTTCCTGTTTTTCAAGATTAATAAAATTGTCTGCCGGATTAAAATCAGTAAGTCCATATTGATGCCAGAGTAAGCCGTGTCCTTTACTTGAATAAATAAATGGTAGTGAAATTTGAGAATTAACCTGAGTCAAACAGCGGGTAATGTTTCTTAAATTATAATGTCCATCCTGAAACTGGCCTAACCCAAATAAATATTCATCTTTTGGTGATTCAAAACTTTGTTCTGCAATAAAGCAAGGTTCTCCCATAACAGAATCTGGAATTAATTTTCTTGTGCCCGCTTTCTCGTTTAAGAAAATTTTTCCTTCATAATTCGCAAAAGACAAATTACCGGTTTGCTTATCTACAAAGACAATAATTCTTTCCCCTTTTAATTCCAGCTTTGAAGGCAAATCAGTAACATTTAATCTTTGATTTTTATCCGTTGAAGTGAAGATAAGCTCAGATATAGAATTTTCAACTTCTTGATAGAATTTTATTCTTACAGCATTATCTGCCATTGAAGAAATGTTTAGTGTCCCTTCGGTTAAATTAATATTTACTTCATTTCCTAATTGTTTATAATTTTCAACAACCTGACTCAGGCATAGAAGGGGGAACAAGCTAACAAATAGAGTGTATTTAAAATTCATTATAAGATTGAAGTTTATTGAATGGTAATCTTTATCATCTTCAAATCTTTTGGATCAGAACTGCTTCCGTATAGTACCTCGTATTCACCTGGGGTTATAGCCAATCCGTAAATAGATTTATTATAGAATTCGAATGCAGAAGGAGGCAGAGTAATTGTCGCCAGACTTGTTTTACCTGCTTCAATATATACTCTTTGAAATCCTCTTAATGTTTTTATCGGTCCATCTGTATCGTTTATTTTGTGAACATAAACCTGAACTATTTCTGTTCCGTCTCGTTC
>JAJDNK010000145.1 GCA_022340715.1 bacterium BMS3Abin03
AAATCCGGTAATTCCAGGAGATCATCCTGATCCTACATTAACAAAAGTTGGCAATGATTTTTATACCTCTGGTTCTTCATTTAATCCAACACCTAAAATATATCACTCTACTGATCTTGTACATTGGGAAGTAATAGCACAACCGGTTAAAGCTTCCTGGCCTGTTTATGGAGATGAACCAGGCGGTGGTATTTGGGGTGGTCATATGGTTTATTATAACAACTCATACTGGGATTTCTTTGCCAGAAGTGGTGTCGGTATGTTTTATGTAAAAGCGGATAATCCTGAGGGCCCCTGGAGTACACCTACAGCAGTCAACACTGCCGCTGGACTTCCGCCATTTGGACAGGATAATTCCATTTTCATAGATGACGATAATAAATGGTATATGCTTACTAAAGCCGGTCAACAAAATAACCATATTGTAGAATTAGGAGAAAACGGACAGCCTACAGGTAGAGTTCTTGATTTAACCTGGTTAAATCCATCGCCGGATTACCCATATGGATGGGCAGAGGGACCCGTAATGTGGAAACATAATGGTTACTACTATTATAGTTTTGCACAGCATTTATACGGCGCACAATATGTAATGCGTAGTGATACATTGACAGACGATCAATCAGCATGGACAATTATCGGAAGTAATATTTTTACCGGAATTACAGGAACCTACAATAGACCTAATCATATCTCTCCCGTCGTTATGCTCGATGACAGTACAAGCTGGACTATTGCACATAGTTATCACAGCAGTGATAGCTGGTACGCTCAGGGACGTCAGGGTTTACTCTGCCAGGTGACTTATAACGATCAGGGATTTCCTGTTATAAAATTTCCACCGAGTAATCCAGTTACAGCCCCGGAGCTTCCAAGCAATGGAATTCCCTGGATGGTACCCAAATCCGATATGTTTAATTCAACTGTATTAAATCCTGCATGGTCTTTCCTTGGATATACATCCGATGCAACACATTCTTTGGAAGTACGCGAAGGTTGGTTATACCTGGAACCTTATGGCGGAAGCAATACGGTAATTCAGAATGATGGTGAACATAATTATTCCCTTGTTACAAAAGTTGATTTTGAACCGGCAGCAGTTTCTGATGAAGCCGGTTTGTGGATTATAAACGGACCTGAAACACTTAGTGCAAATGTGTTCAGTACAGTAAATAGTCAGGGTGATAAAGTCTTAAAATTTAGTTTTAATAATACTTCATACGAAGTAGAAAATACTGTCGGTACAGTGGTCTGGCTTAAATTAGTTCGTAATGAACATATGATGTCTGGTTTTTGTAGTTCTGACGGAGTTACATGGACGCAAATTGGAGAACCAATAAATGCTACGGCAATAGATATCCAACAAACCGATTATAATAATTTTACAGGTAATCAGGAGGGGCTTTATGTAAAAGGTAAAGCAGCATATTTTGATCTTTATATTTACCGTGATGCATATTCAAATATTCCTGCCGGAAGTCCTGCCAACAGATTTGGAGTAAGTCCCTCCAGTACATATTTAGGAGGAATCAACAACGATGAATGGGCGATGTATGCAGGTGTAGAATTCGGCAACAACGATTACCAAAAAACTCCAGTATCTTTGGAAATATCTGCTTCGAGTGCAACAACAGGTGGCATTGTGGAAGTATGGCTTGATTCAATTGATACTGGCAGAAAAATTGGCGAATGCAATATTGACACTACAGGTAGCTGGACAGACTATAAAACTTTTAAAGCAGACGTTGATTCGGTATCAAACAGCCATGATGTTTACCTTAAGTTTTTGGGTTCAGGGACTGAACAACTTTTTCGTATAAATTGGTTTAAATTTTTGAGTAAAGCTGATACTATTACATCAATAGATAATGGCTCAAATGAAAGAGGGACGATTCAAGCATTTCAATTATTCCAAAATTATCCCAATCCTTTTAATCCGGCAACTAAGATAACTTTTACTCTGCCGAGAGCGAGTAAAATTGAGTTATCTGTATATAATCAATTGGGACAGAAAGTTACGACAATTGCCGACGGTGAATATTCTGCAGGCACTCATCAGCTTAGTTTTATTGCGGATAATCTTGCTAGTGGAATTTATTATTACAGAATTAATGCTGATAAATATATACGAACAAAAAAAATGATATTCCTTAAATAATAATATCATGACTAATTTTCTAACTAGAAAAATTTACGGAGGAACAATATGAAAACTAAAAATACAATTTTGTTTTTTGTTATGATGCTGATCGCGTATGCAAGTGCAATTGCTCAAGTAGATCCTGGAACTGCAAATCTTACGCACTCCTGGACATTTGATGACGGAACAGCAATTGATACTGTTGGTGGCGTTACAGGAGTTTTAATGGGAGATGCCGAAATTCTAAATGGCTCGCTTCAGACAACCAATCCTAATTCCTGGATGGAGTTGCCGGCAGATACACTAGCAATTAATGGATATGATGCAATTACTATTGTAGCCTGGTTTAAATCCGTCCCAAATGGTAATACAGGCTTTACTATGCTTGCTTCATTTGGTAATACGCAAAATACACTTGGTGTAGACTACTATTATATTACCGCTGCACGAGAAGACGATGTAAGTCGTGCAGGTATTTCTTGCGGAGATGCATCAACTCCCTGGGCAAGTGAAACATTTGCGGAGGGAACTGAATATGATGATGGTAAACTCCACCAAATGGTAAGCACTATAGACTCAGCAAATATAACGCTATATATAGATGGGCAACTTCAAGGAACTACTCCGCTGGCTGCAAATAATAGTATTTCACTCATTAGTTCTAATTTTGCTTATCTGGCAAAAAGTGTTTATGACGGTGACCTTACTTGGAAAGGTGAGATACTTGAATTTGATATTTACAACAAGGCCTTATCTCCCGATGAAGTTCTATTCCTTTTTAATGAAACTGATGTTACTGCCGGGCAAAGACCTGTGATAGTAGAAGCTGAATCAGGGCAACTTGGTAGTAATTTCTCAGTGCAGGATGCAGGCGATGTAACATATATTACAACAACAACTAACTACACAGGTCTTTCTAGCCCTGGCGATACAAGCCGTATAGCAACTTACAATGTTACATTTATAGATCCTGGGTATTACTATTTATATGTTCATTTACGTGTAGGTTCGGGTAATTTTGATGATGACAGCTATTTCTATGCAAGAGGATTCGGTGAAAAGAACGATACTGCAAGTGCCGATTGGGTTTTTAATAACGGACTTGCATCGGCAGGATTTGCTGATTCTTCTGCTGTTGTAGATGGTCTTGGATCGGTTGGTTCAGGCGTATGGAAATGGGTGAATGCTACTAAAAATACTTATTCCGGAGCTCCCGGAGATTCTTTTTATGTTAGTGCAGATAGCCTGACAAAAACTTTTCAGATCGGCAGTCGTGAAGATGGATTAGATATTGATAAAATTGCATTCGGGAAATCCACTTTATATTACACTGTAGGAAATCTTGATAACGGTGAACCCGGTTTTACTAAATTACCGGAACCCGTAGTAGTTTGGGGAGGCCCACCTTTAGCTACAAATCAGCCTAAATATGTTGGTAACATTTATAGTGCTCCACAGGTTGAAAATTTTGAAGCATACTGGAACGAAGTAATACCTGAAAACGCAGGCAAATGGGGGAGCGTTGAAGGAACCCGTGATGTTATGAACTGGTCTGGTTTGGATGCTGCTTACAATCTTGCCAAGGATAATGATTTTCCTTTCACATTTCACGTACTTATCTGGGGGGCTCAACAACCCGCCTGGATAGATACATTGCAACCTGCTGATCAACTCGATGAAATTCGAGAATGGTTTCAGGCTGTTAACGACAGGTACCCGGATATTGACTTTTTACAGGTAGTTAATGAACCTTTGCCTGGTCATAATCCCCCCGATGGAAATAATGGCAGAGCTAACTATAAAGGTGCTTTAGGTGGTAATGGTGATACCGGATGGGATTGGGTACTTAATGCATTCAGAATGGCTCGTGAAATATTTCCTGACAGTACTAAATTGATGATTAATGATTTTAATATTATCAATAGTTCCACCAGTACATCACAGTATATTACAATTATAAACTTACTTAAAGCAGAAAACCTGATTGATGCTATCGGTGTGCAGGGTCACGCATTCACTACAACAGCACCTACAGTAACAATGAGAACTAATCTCAATTCGCTGGCAGCAACAGGTCTACCTATTTATGTCACTGAGTTGGATATCGACGGACCTACTGATGCTATACAGTTGCAGGATTATCAAAGAATTTTCCCTGCACTTTATGAACATCCCGGTGTACAGGGAATTACTTTATGGGGCTGGAGACCGGGTCTTTGGAGAAATGACCAGGGTGCATATATTATCAACCAGGACGGTTCTGAAAGACCTGCGTTAGTTTGGTTGAGAGATTATCTTGATACTGTGGATGTAACAGTAGGTGTTAATGATATTTCGAATACACCTTATGAGTTTCGTCTCGATAACAACTATCCTAATCCGTTTAACCCGACTACAAACATTCAGTACAGTGTAGCCAGCACATCAAAAGTAACACTGAAAATTTATGATGTTCTTGGTAATGAGATTCAGACTCTTGTTGATGATGTTAAATCACCAGGTCAATATACAGTTACATTTGATGCACATAATTTTTCAAGCGGAGTTTATTTCTATCAGATAAACGCCGGAAGTTTTACTGCAACAAAAAAACTTATGCTAATTAAATAAATTACTCTAACCAAATATTTGTAATTATAGGAGATACTTTGAAAAAGTGTTTATTTGTCTCTATAGCTTTCATGCTTATCATTGCTGATACCCTTAAGGCACAAAGTGTTTTATCGTGGGACTTTGAGAGTAATAGCATTGGAGACACTTTGTATACCATTGGTTGGTCCCCTGCTGATATTCAATCTGTGGTTGCGGATGATCCTGTTGCAAGCGGGAACAATGTTCTAAAAAACACGGTGCACAACTATAATGCAGCACCGGTTCTTATGTTTGTTTTACCAGATGGAAAAACTCTGGCTGATTATGATACCCTTACTTTTAAAGGCTACTTTCAAAAAGGAGATGTAAGCTATAAAGATATTATAGCCCAGGCATATCAAACAAAGCCAATAGGTCATCATTTTCTCGATACTGATACACTTGGTCTCCACAGTCGCGCAATGGGACCCTCTACTGATTGGGAAAATATAAGTCTCAACATAAGTAATGCTTCTATCTTTTCTGATACTGTCTATATTGCTCTTGGAATAAACTGTGCTGGTACATCAGGCACAGACACTACCACCTGGTATGCTGATGATATACAGCTTGTAACTAAGATAATTACTCCACCTCCGCCACCTCCAGATACAGGAAATGTAGTAGTAAACGGAGGTTTCGAAGACAGTCCTGTCGGAATTGACACTACAGGTGCCACTAAAGGTTGGCTTTTTCAGGTTGCCAGTGTAACTCCAGCACCTGTTTTCGAAATTGTAAGTGATACCGTTGAGGAGGGAAATAATGCCTTGAAAGTCACGGTTCACGGTTTAGGTGAAGATCAATGGGATATACAAACGGTGGCTGACAGTATCCATATTACGCCTGGGGTAAGATATGATTACTCCATTTGGGCTAAAGCAGATCAACCCGGTGCTCAAGTTAATTTTACAGTAGGTAATTATTCATTTTCGGAATATGGGGCTATACGTCCAGCTAATCTTACAACCGAATGGAAGAAATATACGTTGCAAATTACAGTAAACGATGGCCAAACTGTTATCCGCGCACCAATTCACTTTAACTATTCTGGAAATGTGGATAATGCAGTTTACATAGATAATTTACGAATAGCTAAACATATAGAAGTAGTCGATTCATCTTTAATTTGGAAGGGACCTGCATTAGCAACTGGTTCGCCTAAATTTTTAGGCAATGCTGCCGATTCACCTGATAATAATTTTATTAATTACTGGACGCAGCTTACCCCTGAAAACGCAGGTAAATGGGGTTCAGTTGGAACAACAACCGATACTACCCAATGGAATTGGAATGGCTTGACTAACTCTTACAATTATGCAAAAAATAATGGTTTAATTTTCAAAGATCATTGCCTAATCTGGGGAGCGCAGCAGCCTTCCTGGATTTCCGATCTTGACTCCGCACAGCAGATCAATTACATAGAAACCTGGATTAGAATGGTAGGGCAAAAATATCCGGACATAGATATGATTGATGTTGTAAATGAACCTCTTAATGGACACAATCCGCCTGACGGTGGGAATGGACGCGCAAATTATAAAAATGCACTTGGTGGCAATGGTGCAACGGGCTGGGATTGGGTAATAAAATCTTTTGAATTGGCGAGGCAATACATACCCAATGCTAAATTACTGATTAATGATTATGGAATTATTAACGATAATGTATCTACAACCAATTATCTGCAAATTATTAATTTATTGAAAGATAGAAATTTGATAGATGGTATTGGAGTGCAGGGACACCGGTTTGAGCTTGAAAGTGCAGACACAAATACTATAAAAGGTAATTTAACCAGACTTGCTGCTACGGGTTTACCTGTATATATATCAGAATTCGATTTGGGTAATCTTGGTGATTCAGGAACCCCAAATGATAACCAGCAATTGCAGTTGTATAAAAAAGTATTCCCTATTCTCTGGCAACATCCAGGTGTGGCAGGCATTACTCTTTGGGGATATATTGAAGATCAAATATGGCAGACCACTTGTTACCTTGTTCGTTCTAATGGCACAGCAAGACCTGCTCTCTGGTGGTTAGCACAATATATTAAAGATCATCCGGTAGGTGTAAGTGAAACGGCTTCAGGTTTACCATCTGAGTATAAATTAGAACAGAATTTCCCTAATCCTTTTAATCCTACTACTAATATCAGATATAGTATTATTAAAACGACAAAAGTAGTATTAAAGATATTTGATATTCTGGGTAGAGAAGTTCAAACTCTGGTAAATTCAGAACAGGCGCCAGGTCAATATATAGTTAAATTTGATGCACAGAATCTTGCAAGTGGTATTTATTTTTATCAGATTAATGCTGGGAACTTTACTGCTACTAAGAAACTTATGCTATTGAAATAATTCTGGTTAAAATTCTTAACCTTTATGGCTGGTAAGTTATTAATACTTCCAGCCATAAGGGTTTTTTATATCTTTTTAAAAATAAAATGAAAAATATATACTATACATCCCTTCTTATTCTTTTCATAATTTGTAAAACATTTGGGCAGATAGAGACAAAAGAACTATCCGACTCACTCCTCTCCCCTGTTACTTTAACTGCTGAACAAGACCATGCAAGACTAATGAAACTATTGGGTATAGACTCTCTTCGACCAGGTCCTTCAGGTGATCCAAAGTCTCCTGATGCAGCAAATACTGATGAATCGATAGCGAATCCTTACCCCAATCTTCCTGATCCATTGACTTTAAATAACGGGCAAAAAGTTACTACCGCGGAAATGTGGTGGAAGCAACGCCGTCCTGAAATAAAAGAATTTTTCGACAGAGAAATTTATGGCAGAGTACCCGAAAATGTTCCGAAAGTTAACTGGGAAGTTGTAAGCGTAACAAAAGATACAATTCAAAA
>JAJDNK010000162.1 GCA_022340715.1 bacterium BMS3Abin03
CTAAATTTAATCTCAGGCTCATCAACTTTTTCTTCAGACGATAAAACCAGAATCTACCATAAAGACAAAAAAATTATTATCTCATTATCAGATGAACAAAAGGGAACTGATATAAGCACATATGATAAAACAAAATTCAAAAATGAAATTGAGATACAACAATATGTAAAGGGTTTATTTGAAAAATATATATCCCCCCAACCAATCAGACAGGTAATAAAAGAAAAGATCGTTAAAAAGTTAGCGCCACAATTAAAAAAGGAAATAAATCGCGGTAATTCATCCGGGCGAAAAAGTTTTATTACAGTAGCAACAATTGTAATGCTTGTATTGGCTGTTGTTCTCATTTTACTAAACAGACCGAAAATAATTAATCCTTTGAAGTTAGCTGGCGAACAGCGGGGTACGAACAATATTTTAATTCGGCTTGAAAAAAATTATGATTCTTTTATTAATCATCATTTCGATTCTCTAATGATTAAAGTTGATCCTGAAACTATCAACAACAATTTAGAAAATGCTTCGCCGGGAAATGAGCCAATATTTTTAATATTAAGCGGATGGAATCCTGTAAATTATTTTATCACAAAATTTAAAGATCAAAACCTGATCAATATTGTTTATAAAAATGAAAGCGGCGCTGTTCTAATTACCGTCCAAATACCATTGAAAAGTATCGGGGAAGAAAAAACGTTTAATCTCACAAATAACTTATTTGACTACCTGAAATCTGAAAACTGCTTTGTTTCCCGACGGAGAGAAATTGCCCTTTTACTTAAAATTATAGGAAGAAATGTTTTGGGTGTAGTCGGACAAAACCTTGATAAAGATGTGTTGGTTGCCATCTGTAACCAAAAAACCATGTAAAAATAACAGTTTTTAAATAAAAGCAGCGTTAATACAACAAAATAACCTATTATTTCGTTTTCTAATTTCCTATATTTGTTGTTGCATTCAATTTTAATAAAAAAACAAATAAAATTGGATGGAAAGTTTATTTATGGCAAGAGTTAAAAATATCGAGGCTTTTTGTTCGTCCTGTAATACAGTTCGAAAAATGGAATTGACAGGAGATGTTTCCGGTGAAGGAAATGAGAATAAAAGATGGGCAAAATGTAAAAAATGCAAACAAACGATGATTATCGATATTGAAAGTGATGTTAAGGATAAAAAATATTCTCTTGATGGAATAGAAAACCAGGAATGTACTACCTATTCGCCAATGAAAAAGTATGAGCTGGGCGAAACCATTTATCATCAAAGCTGGGATGATTTTGGCAAAGTAGTAACAAAAGAAACTCTTTCAAACGGACAGAATTCTATTACTGTAGAGTTTCAGAAATCTGGCTTGAAAAAATTAATTGAATCATTAAATAACTAAAAAGACGGAAAGAGGTGAAATAATTTGGTTGGAATTAATATCGGCGATAACGAATCGATAGATAAAGCGCTACGAAGATTCAAAAAGAAATACGAAAGATCCGGTATTCTAAAAGAATATAAGAAGAGAACATTCTTTGTTAAACCATCCGTTAAAAAGCGAATGGAAAGAATGAAAGCCATCAGGCGTGCCCACAGACCCATACAATATATGTAATAAAAATTGCCCCTCCTTTGCGAGGGGTTTTTTATTTCAGATCGATAATCGGTTCGATAACCTGCGGTTCTTTTTCCTTAGCATAATGTTTTTTAAGATGATCAACAATTTTGTTGAATGCTTCATCAATATTGTTACAAAAATTAAACAGCTTTAAATCTGATTCACTTATCATTCCTTTATCAACAAGTTCATCAAAATTAAGTACGCTCTTCCAGTATTTTTCATCATATATAATCAATATTAATTTTTTCTTGATCTTCTCTGTTTGAACCAGAGTAAGCACCTCAAACAATTCATCCATCGTGCCGAATCCTCCCGGGAAAATAACGAGAGCTTTGGAAAGATATGCAAACCAGAATTTCCTCATGAAAAAATAATGAAATTCAAAACTAAGATCCGGAGTTACATATTTGTTTACGAATTGTTCAAACGGGATACTTATATTTAATCCAACCGAATATCCGCCCGCTTTTTTAGCTCCCTTGTTTGCTGCTTCCATAATTCCGGGGCCACCACCGGTACAAACAATAAATCTGTTTGCACTTGTTTCCAGGTTTAACGACCACTCGGTAAGTCTTTGTGAAAGTTCTACTGCATTCTCGTAGTATCGCGACATCTCAACCATTAATTGAGATTGACGAAGCTTTTGTGCAAAATCTGCAGATTTGGGATTCGACTTTTTAATCTTATTATATTCTATCATCGAATCACGTTTTGATTTCAGTCTGGCAGAACCGAAGAATACAATTGTATCCATAATTTTATGCTTGCGAAATTTGCTTTTTGGCTGAAGATACTCCGATAAAATTCGCAGCATCCTTCCATCTGAAGAGGTTAGGAAATCCTGATTCTCGTATGCTTTAGTTGGTTTATGATATTTTGACATAATTTATCCGTAAAAATGTGTGATAAAAATTATTCATCTTAATTGATTAAACCGGGGTATTCGGTTGGTTTCTTTTTTTTAATACGGTTCCTTTATATTTGAACCGTTTATGAATGTTGCTAATTTAAAGCTCGCCGAAATTCTTAAAATTAAACTTAACAAATATATTTTAAATTTAGTAATACATATAATCGACGTATGAAGAGAACTAGCTTAATTTTTATAATACTCTTAGTAACGACTATAAGATTATTTTCTTCATCTTCAGAAGAAATCAGATCCAGAATACAAGCTGTTATAGACAGACTACCTGCAAGCACAAAAGCCGGCATTCTTATTTATCAGCCGCTTACCGGAGACACTATTTACTCAGTCAATCATAAACTTTCTATGATCCCGGCATCTAACGTTAAATTGTTTACAACTGCAACTGCTCTGGAAATAATGGGTAGTGATTATGAACTTTCAACCCGAATACTTTCCGACGACAATGAACTTTCAGACAGCGTAGTTAATGGAAATATATTTATCAAGGGATTAGGTAATTCAACTTTTACCACGGAAGATCTGGATAGCCTTGTCGGTGTACTGAAACACCTCGGGATAAAAAATGTTACAGGAAATATAGTTGGCGACGATAAATTTTTCGATGATGTATACGTACGGGACGACTGGATAACAGACGAAAGAGCAAATGTAACTCTGCCTCCTATTTCAGCTTTGGTAATAGACAGGAATACAAAGATAGTTCAAAGAAAAAGATGGGGCAGATGGAGAAGATATAAAGTAAATATCGATAATCCCCCAAAATATATTGCGGAAATGCTGAAGAATAAATTACTTGATTCCGGCATCACTGTTATTGGAAATGTTCAAACCGGGGAAACACCTTCAACTGCTACTATGATTTGTCAATCTACTATTAGCTTGCATAGACTTCTCTCATTAATTAATAAACATAGCGATAATTTTTTAGCCGAATGTTTATTTAAAACTATTGGGGCCGTTTCAAGTGGAAAACAAGGAAATTCATTTTTTTCTACACAAACCATTTTAACCTTCATTGAAGACAATGCGATCTATTCAAAAGGAAGCTCAATCGTTGATGGCTCGGGCATTTCCCGCTTTGATCAGATTACAGTTGGGGCAATAGTCGGATTGCTTTCAAAAATGTATTTCGATCTTCAAAATTTTGAAGATTTCTATAATTCTTTAAGTATTGCAGGAATCGACGGTACGCTTGAAGACAGGATGGATTCCGGGGAATATATTAATTTTAGAGGAAAGACCGGTACTTTAAATGGAGTTTCTTCGCTTTCCGGTTATCTAACTACAAAAAATGATGATGAATTAATTGTAAGTATGATATTCGAATTTAATCGTGGAGGGGCACGCACTTATCGAAATATACAGGATAGGATAATTGCGATATTAAACGACTGGAGTGAAGAGGAACCCTGAAGGGATTAAACTTCAGGGTTCAAAAAAATTTATTACTGTCCGTCCGTTGACTGGTTATTCTGTGGAGGTAACGGATTTTGTTGCGGTAAAGTTGGTGTTTGGGGAACATTTGTTCTTCCCGATTGCTGAATAATACTTCTTTGCTCGGCAGTTGTAACACCGGGTAAGAAGAAGAGATTTATCATTAATGCTAAACCACCGATAATTCCAGCCAGCCACCAGGTTGCTTTACTAAGAAAATCTGCCGTTCTTCTCGTGCCGAACATTGCTCCCATATTTCCACCACCACCGAATGTACCGGCTAATCCGCCGCCTTTGCTTGATTGCAGCAACACTACAACAATCAATAGTATAGAAGCTACCGCAGAAATTAATGTTAATAATGTATACATATTTTACTCCTTTATTTCCGTAGCGGGGGAGGGATTCGAACCCCCGACACGTGGATTATGATTCCACTGCTCTAACCGACTGAGCTACCCCGCCAGGTCAAAAATCAATTTAAGAGTGTAAATATAACCAGTATCCAAATAATTTCAAATGAATTTAGAATCCAAATAATTTTAAACAATATAAGATTTAGTGATAATTATCCATTCATCGTTTGATACTCTTTCCACAAAACGTCTAAAAGTGTGGTTAAATTGTATTTTGCAACTGAAGAGAATACAATCGGTGATATCTTGTCCTTTCCAAAATTCAACTTCACCATTCTCTTCTTTTCTTTTTCATCGATCAAATCTGCTTTGGAAATAGCAACAAGTATTTTCTTCTCAGTTAATTTTCTGCTGTAATTTTTTAATTCGGAATAAAGAATATCAAAATCCTTTTCAAAGTTTTCCGAAACGGCTTCGATCAGGAACAAAATAATTTTTGTTCGTTCAATGTGCCGCAAAAATTTATGCCCCAATCCCTTCCCTTCGTGCGCCCCTTCAATTATTCCGGGTATATCCGCAATTGTGAAACTATCGTAATCTTTGTATTTAACTATCCCGAGAACCGGCTCTAGGGTTGTAAACGGGTAATCGGCAATTTTTGGTCTGGCAGCAGAAACTGTTGATATCAATGTTGACTTGCCCGCATTCGGAAATCCCACTAAACCGACGTCGGCAATTAATTTTAATTCAAGGATAACTTTCTTCTGTTCGCCCGGTTTTCCTTCTTCAGCAAATCTTGGTGTCTGGTTGGTTGAAGTCGCAAAATTGCTGTTCCCTTTTCCACCTTTTCCACCTTTTACAAGAATGATTTCTTTTCCGTCTCCATCGAGATCGAAAAGAATTTTCTCTGACCTAAAATCTCTTATTATTGTTCCCGGTGGTACTTTTATAATTACGTCCTTACCATCTTTGCCGTCCTTCAAAGATGATCCTCCTTTATCGCCGTTGTCGGCTTTATATTTTTTTTTATATCGGAAATCCAGAAGTGTATTCAGATTGTGATGTGCCTGAACGATAATGTTTCCGCCTCTGCCTCCATTTCCTCCTGCAGGACCACCTTTAGGAACGTATTTTTCCCGTCTGAACGCAACTGCCCCATCTCCGCCTTTCCCGGCGGAAACTTCAATCGCTGCATAATCGATAAACATCAGGTTTGCCTGAAAAAGTTGGAAACTGCGTTTGTGAGAAGAACTGCTTCTTTAGAGTAGGGACTTACCCTGTAAGAAAAGAAAACACCTTTCAGAATTTCCGTTGCTTCTTTATATGCAGAACACTCGGATATTCTTTCAATTGTTGTTACAAAATCACCTTCATCACCGCCAAAAACAGCCGATACAACTTTTTTCATTTCTTTTTTGGTTAGATAACCAAAAAAGTCTTTTTCTCTTTTCTGAGTTTTTTGTTTTAAAACAGGAGATTCTTTTTTCTTCGGTGGTTCATTTTCAGGAGCAGAAAATTTGTCCTTTTTCTTCCTGTTTTCCTCTCCGAAAAGATCTTTCTCAATATCATCATCTGAGTTAGGCTCTTTAAATACATCATCTTTTGTTTTCTCTGGTTTCTTAGATAATACCTTCGGCTGCTCCTGTTTTTTTTCATCTATTTCAGAAGACGTTTCATTGTTAAGTAAATCATCTATTTCATCCATAACATCAGAAATATGTTCATCAATGGAAGGATCATCGAAGATTGAAGAATTCAGTTCTGTGTCAGCAAAGATATCATCGTTTTCAAGATTGAATTCATCATCTGCTAACTTGAACGATTCCTCCTTTTTTCCCGGGGTTTCCTTTTTATTCTCATCGCGGAAATAATCTTCGAGCATTTCATTAACTATTTCTTTCTCAACGGGTAATTCCTTTTGAGATTCTTCTTTAACTTCACCTTCAGGAACAGCTTTGTTATCAGGTTTTTCTTTTTCTATTACCTGGTCATCTGGTTTTTCAAGTTCGTCATCATCAAAAATTGAAAGATCGAAGTCATCGGTTGAGATAATATCATCTTCATCTTTAATCTTTTCTTTATCAACCTGTTTTAATTCATCTTCAATATCGAATTCAGGTTCCGGCGGCTCTGGAATAATATTTTTATTTTCTTCCGATGGTCTCAATTCCTCTTCAGCAACAATTTCCAGATCAGAATTCTCATCCTCCATAGATTCAAGTTCATGTTCATAAAATGCCAACAGTTCATCATCTTCGATCATTTTATGCGCTGGCTCAGACGTTTCTTCCAGTTTAGATTCAGTCTCTGTTTCTTCTTCCAGTTCTGATTCAAGTTCACTACCAGGAGGTTCCTCTACCGGTTCGTCCTTTGTTATTTCATCGTAGCTAATTCCTTCTTCAATTAATTCATTCAATTCATCTTCAAGTTCGGAAAATATCTCATCTTTATTTTCATCTTCTATTGGAAGTTCTGTCTTTTCTTCCTCAGTCGCTAGTTCGAACTCAGGATTGGGTTCTTGTTCATTTTCAGGAGTTAAATCTTCTGAAATAAATTCATTCTGAAATTCCTCTTCTATCGGAAGAAGATCTTCATCTTCGTTAACTTCGGGTTCTAGTTCTGGTGTTGAATTGTTTTCAGGTTCCGGAACCGGTTCTGAAATCTCTTCCATTCCAGGTTTTACTTCATCGAATAATATTTTTTCTTCCTGCGACTGATTCAGAATTTCCTCTTCACTTACAATTTCCGAATCCTCCATTTCAAAATCATCTATTTGTTTTTCAACTGACGGCTCTACTTTCGGTTCTTCAACTATTTCCAGCTTACCCGGATCATATCCCTGTATCGCTCCCGGTTTAAGAGGTGTTTTAGAATACAATACTTTTTTGATATCCGCAATTTCATATTTCTTTTGGGAAACTGCAGGAACTGTACGCCTAAGTTTTAATAAATAATCGAGCAGATTTTTTTCTTTTAACAGAATTTCTACCGAAGTAAGCGAAATCCGGTTCTTGTCAACACTGCCTATATTGAAAAAATCTGCAATTGAATGTAAAGCATTGTTTATAAGTTCTTCGGAATTAGATTTAAATAATTCCCTGTCTATTTTATTCAGGATCAGATCAAATTCAGTGAGTGTAAGCTGAACGATTTTTCGTTTCGAGATATACGCTGCCAGAACGTTTTTAATATAATCATAGTAATACAAATAATTAAGCATCAACTCTAATTCTTCAACGCTAATGTAACTCTGGTCGTTATAAATAAATTTTGTTAGCGACCATTTGGGACGAACAACGTAATTTGCATTAAATGATACTGCCTGCATGATCAACTTGCCAATATCATTCATTGAAATTTTTTTATTTTTCTTAACTTGTTTTGAAATGATTTTAAGATGCTCCGATATTTCTTTACCGGAGTAATCGAAAATTGAATCCTTTAATAGTTTTTCCCTGTCTCTGTGGATCATATAATCGAGCTCAGCCGAAATATATGTAGTTATCGCAGGATGCAAACCTGCGCTGGCAAGATTCTCAAAAGTGATTACTGAACCTAAATTCTTAACTCTACTAAAACTAAAATCGCTTACATATTTTATTTCTTTTTCGAACATTGTCACATTTTCTCAAATTGAACTTGTAAAATAAAAAAATCCCTGTTAAAAAATATCGAAATTCTCAATAAACACTTATATTACAAATAGATACATTTGCCTTATTAAGCAACAGATTGAATTTATATTACATCAAATGTGAGAGCTATCTTATTATTCCTAATGTAATTAAAAACCTTTATTAAAGAGAAAAGAATATTCTTATTGTTGATTGTAGATTAATTATTATCGAATAGACAAATAGCAAATTTGATGCAAGTAAGATAGAAACGATTCACTCATAAGTCAATATTACTACAATTTTATAGCCCTGTAGTATGGTGTATTTACTTGAATCAACTATTGAGATTTTTCTTAATGCAAAGAAAAAAATTGGGATTTTATACTTCGGTTAATTCTGATTTGATTTTTGCAGAAATAAAATCTTTATTCATCCTTGCAATATTAATAACTGAGATGCCCTTAGGGCATTCAGCTTCACAAGCATAAGTATTTGTACAACTGCCGAATCCCATTTCATCCATTTTAGCTACCATAGATTGTACGCGCTGAAATCTTTCCGGTTGTCCCTGCGGAAGAAAAGAATACTGGGAAACTTTTGCTCCAACAAAAAGCATCGCCGATGCATTTTTACAGGCAGCAACGCATGCACCGCAACCAATACACTCGGCAGCATCCATTGCATGGGAAGCAACATCTTTGGAAATCGGGATTTCATTTGCATCGGGAACGCCGCCGGTATTTACTGAGATGAATCCACCAGCTTGTAAAACTTTGTCCATCCCGGAACGATCTACAATTAAGTCTTTTATTACAGGAAATGCTTTCGCTCTGAATGGTTCTATATATATTGTTTCACCGTTTTTGAAATTTCTCATGTGAAGCTGGCAAGTTGCTATCTTCGGAATTTTTCCATGAGGATGACCGTTTATTACTAATCCACAGGTTCCGCAAATTCCTTCACGGCAATCACTTTCGAATGCTACAGGAATTTTTCCTTCTCTTTCGAGATCGTTGTTTAACTCATCCAGCATTTCAAGAATCGACGCGTCCGGCGAAACCGATACTTTGAACTCTTCAAAGCTGCCAACCGATGTTGGTGATTTCTGTCGCCAGATTTTTAACGTTAAATTCAGATTTTCGCTACTCATTATTTGTAACTCCTTGTAGCTAATTTTACATTTTCAAATTCAAGATGTTCTTTATGAAGTTGCCATTTACCCACTTCCTGGAATTCCCATGCAGCAACATAAGAGTACTCATTATCATTTCTTAAAGCTTCACCTTCTTCGGTTTGATATTCTTCACGGAAATGACCGCCGCAGGATTCGTTTCTGTCTAATGCATCGACAGCCATCAGTTCGCCAAGCTCAAGATAATCGGCAACTCTTCCGGCGCGCTCCAATGTTTGATTCAGATCTTTATATTCGCCAACAACATTTAAGTTTTTCCAGAAATCTTCTCTTAATTCTTTAATCTCATTTATTGCTTCATTCAAACCTTTTTCATTTCTTGCCATACCAACTTTATTCCACATTATCCTGCCGAGCTTTTTATGAATTTCATCAACAGTATGTTTACCATGAATAGAAAGTAGCTTTTGGACTTTATCATCAACAGTTTTAACTGCATTACCAAACTCAACATGATCTGTATCTACTTTTGCGGGCTTTTCACTTGCGAGATAATTTCCAACGGTATAAGGAGCAACGAAATATCCATCTGCTAATCCCTGCATAAGTGCACTTGCACCAAGTCTGTTTGCACCATGATCTGAGAAGTTAGCTTCGCCGAGAACGAATAATCCCGGGATTGTGCTTTGTAAATTATAATCTACCCATAAACCACCCATTGTATAATGAGGTGCAGGATAAATTTTCATCGGTACTTCATAAGGATTTTCACCGGTAATTGTTTGATACATATCGAACAGGTTACCGTATCTTTCTTCAATTACCTTTTTACCAAGACGACCTATCGCTTCCGCAAAATCAAGATAAACTGCTTCACTGCCGCCAACTCCTCTGCCTTCGTCGCAGACTTCTTTAGCGCTTCTTGAAGAAATATCTCTCGGTGAAAGATTACCAAATGAAGGATATTTTCTTTCAAGATAATAATCCCTTTCATCTTCAGGAATATCATTCGCTTTACGTGTTTCCCCTTTTTTCTTCGGAACCCATATTCTTCCATCGTTACGTAAACTTTCACTCATCAATGGAAGCTTTGATTGGTTTTCTCCATGAAGTGGTAAACAAGTAGGATGAATTTGGGTATAACATGGATTTGCAAACGCCGCACCTTTTTTATGCGCACGCCATGCAGCAGTTGCATTACTGTTCATCGCATTTGTAGAAAGGAAAAACACGTTAGAGTAACCACCGGTTGCAAGCACTACTGCCTGTGCAGAATATTTTTCAATCTCACCTGTTACAAGATTCCTGCAAACAATTCCTTTTGCATGACCATCAATAACGACAAGTTCGAGCATTTCTCTTCTTGTATATAATTTAACCTGCCCTTTCCCGATCTGACGATTAAGAGCGCTTATCGCACCGAGAAGAAGCTGCTGACCCGTTTGTCCTCTTGCATAAAAAGTTCTTGAAACCTGTGCGCCTCCGAATGAACGATTATCGAGTAAACCACCATACTCTCTCGCAAATGGAACACCCTGTGCAACGCACTGATCGATTATATTATTACTAACTTCTGCAAGACGATAAACATTTGCTTCACGTGAACGGAAGTCTCCGCCTTTAACAGTATCGTAAAAAAGTCTGTACACAGAATCGCCATCGTTCTGATAATTTTTTGCCGCATTGATACCGCCTTGTGCGGCAATGCTGTGTGCACGCCGTCCGCTATCGTGATATGTAAAAGACTGAACATTGTAACCAAGTTCGGCAAGACTTGCTGCTGCAGAGGCTCCTGCAAGACCGGTTCCAACAACAATTATATCAAACTTTCTTTTGTTAGCCGGATTAACCAGCTTCATATTAAATTTATGATTCGTCCACTTTTCTGCTATGTTACCTTCGGGAACATTTGAATTCAGCTTAATCATTGGCTACCTCCATAGAAAAATAAAAAGTAGATAGGTATCGAGGCAAAAGCGCCTGCCATACCGATGGCATATATTCTTCCGATTGCCTTAATGAGCGGTGTATACTTTTTATGATTCCATCCGAATGTTTGAAACGCACTTTGAAATCCATGATGCAGATGCAATCCCAATATTATCATTGCTATTATGTAAAGGATTGAATACCACGGCATCTGAAGAAATCCAACAACAATATTATAATATTTGTTTTGATCAGCTAAACCTTCAGGATCGTAAAAATTAAACCTGTAAAAGAATGTGGAAAGATGGATAACAAGAAATATAAAAATGATCGATCCTATCCAGAACATCCACCTCGACGAGAAAGTGCTGTTTTCCGAAGAAGCGTTTATCTTATAGGAAACCGGTCGTGCTTTTTTATTTTCAATCCAGAGCCAGGTACCGTAAATAATGTGATAAACAAATGAAAGAAGCAGCACTAACTCAATAACCCTGATTAATGGTTTTATAATATCGAGAGTTTCCACGTAACCATTAAACGCCTCAGGACCAAAATACAAAGTAAGGTTACCTATTAAATGAACAATTAAAAAAATGATCAGGAAACTGCCGGTAATAGCCATAACAAATTTCTTCCCGATCGATGAATTCATAGAACGTAAAAGCCAGCCCATTAACTACTCCTGGTTATAAAATCTAATTTGGTTAAAATATAAATTTGTTGATTTGAAAACGTATAAAAGAATGAAAGGTATGAATTATCGAAATGCATTAAGAAAAAACTATAAATCTATAATTAACATCAACAATTGATAAATCAAAATTATCAAATACGGCTATAAAATCAAAAAGAAAGACAACAGTACCAGATAAAAAACCTAAGTTTTGATTATCGAAATATGAAATCTATGGATATAATTCATTCTATGATTTTACGAAATCATCCCATCTATATTTTAATGCTTCGCTATCTTCTTCGAGTATTCGACAGTATGCTCTAATAAATTCAAGGACTCTATCAACACCCATTGTAGTATATAATTGCATATCTAAATCTGATTCAAATAAATAGCCCCAATGTTCTTTAAGTATTTTTAAAAGTTTCAAGGAGATGGCTAATATCTTCAACCATTAAAGGGTATGTCTCATAATGTCTCTTAGGGTTATTAAAAAAGGATGTATCTGTATGTGCCAACGCTTTGTCACGGCGAGCTTTGAGATTTGAAATAACTCTGTTATGATTTTCAAGATCCCTAATATGTTCATTGATAATATTCTCGAATTCATTTCGAGAAACAACTTCCCTTCTCATTTCATCTATATTAAATCGAACCGGTTCAAGTGGTTCAGCGCATTCTTTGGCTTTGCTCAAATAATCTCGCAGCGATTTTTCTTCATCGTCATCAATAAACTTACATAATTCAATTAACAAGTTTTGGTTAAAACTTCTTTGAACTAGATTGAAGAAGGATGCACCTTCTTCAATAGCATTAATCCCATCCGGACGGCCTAACCAAGTTAGTATTATTGACAATTCATCGTCCATCTGGGTAATGAAACGAAAACGGTGCATAAGTTTACGAAGATACCCTCGAAGTTCGACTTTTGGATTTGTCATAACGAACTCACTAATAATTATGCTTCAATATAAAACGAATCAAAATCAAACGCATTTCCTACTTTATTTATTCTCATAGATATTTTGAAATAATAATTTAGTCTATTATCTTCAACAAGTTCTTTTAAAAACTGTTTGCGGTGTCCCGGTGTACTCTTCAAAGAGTCGGAACGGGAATTATAGGGAAGTCCGGTGAAATACCGGCGCTGTCGCGCAACTGTAAGTTTAGTTGCAGACTGCAAAATGCAGACTGCCGACTGAATCAAGCCAGGAGACCTGCCGTAAATAAATTAATCAACCTTCGCAGAAAGGGTAAGATTGACGATACTCATCTTTTTATCATATCGTTTTATCTAAACTTTATCCGCGAAGTTACTATCTCTATTTTTTACAGGAGTAACTTCAATGGACAAAACAAAATTTCTTTTTTTGCTTTTTGTTTTTCTTCTTCTCTCCTTCCCTTCTTTTGCACAGGAAGGCATAGTTCAAAAAACCGATTCCGCAGGTTTCTATAATCTCTCGGATGTTGTTATATCTGCAACCAGAACTAATACCAGCACGATAGAACTGGCAAACTCAATTTCGGTTATCGATTCATCAGAAATTGCCAACAGCAACAATAGCAGTGTTTTCGATCTGCTTAAAAACCAGTACGGACTAAGCTTTACACAGCAGGGCGGCTACGGCACTTTATCCAATGTTTATCTCAGGGGTGCAAACACAGGACAGACTTTAATTTTGATAGATGGAGTTGAGTATAATTTACCAAGTGATCCTTCAGGCGTTTTCGATTTTTCGAGTTTACCATCCGATAATATTGAAAAGATAGAAGTACTTCGTGGTCCGCAATCAACTATTTACGGTTCCGATGCGCTTGCGGGAGTTATTAATATCATCACAAAAAAAGGTAGCGGTAAACCAAAATACTCGGCAATGATTGAAGGTGGAACATACAACTCATATAAAGGCTTAACCGGATTAAACGGAAGCTACTATAAATTAAATTACTCACTGACTCTCAGCAAAACAAAGAGTGATGGATTTTCCGCTGCTTCTAAAAAATACGGCAACAAGGAAAAAGATGGATTTGATCTTCTGAATTTTTCATCATTAATCGGGTATAAAATTTCAGATAATGCAGAGGTAAATCTTATTGCACGTTACGGAAACTCAGAAGCAGATTACGATCAATTCGGTGGACCAGGCGGAGATGATCCATCCTATATTTTCGGCCAGAAAGAATTATCCGTTCGGGGAGAAGGCAAGGTAAAACTTAATAACAACAAATGGATTCAGAAATTCGGAGCATCATTTTTTAAGAATGTCAGGAAATATTCTTTCGATACATCAGCAGCGAGTATTTATTATTCACATAGCAAGTATGATGGAAGAAAATATAAGCTTGATTGGCAGAATGATTTGAATCTAGTAAAAAATAATACGGCTAATTTTTTATTAACCGCAGGAACTGAATTCGAATTGGAAGAAACAACATCCGAGTATTATGCTTTCACATATTTTAGACCGCCGGATATTATAAGCGTGTTTCCTGAAAAAAGTGCAAATACAATCGGCGGCTTTTCCGAAGGTCAGCTAAGCCTGGATAATAGTTTTTTTGGAACACTTGGTATCAGGTATGATCATCACAACAAGTTCGGTTCATCGTTCACTTACCGCATCGCACCGGCTTACATTATTTGGGCAACCGGCACCAAATTTAAAGCTACAATCGGAACCGGTTTCAAATCTCCATCACTGTTTTATCTTTTCGATCCTTCGTACGGTAACCCGGATCTATCACCTGAAAAAAGTTTTGGATGGGATGCGGGAATCGAACAGTATTTTTGGAGTGAAGGATTTTCAATCGGTGCAACATATTTTTCCAATAGATTCACCGATATGTTTGGATTTGATGCGATAACTTTCAAGACAATCAATATTAATAAAGCAGAAACTAACGGTGTAGAAATATTTGCAAAAGCAAAACCTCTCACTGGGCTTGAGTTGAAAGCAAATTACACTTACACAAACGCATTGGACAAAAGCCCGGGCTCTGCAGACTATGATAAAAAGTTGGTGAGAAGACCGACAGACAAAGCAGGATTGTATATCAGCTATACTTTTATGGATAAATTCAATCTTAATACAGAAGTGATTTATGTTGGTAAACGGGAAGACATAAACTTCTCAACATACAGTCGTATAGAAATGAAAGATTATACGCTAATTAATCTTGCTGCACATTATAACGTACTTGATTTCTTAAGATTAAATTTACGATTGGATAATTTGTTCGATACCGACTATGAAGAAGTTTTTGGTTATGCAACTCCAGGTCGTTCTTTTTATGGCGGCATCAGATTAAATTTTTAAGATTATTGCTTTGACTTTTGACCAAATTAAATTTTATCTTTGAACTAATTATAAACATGAAAATATCTTTAAGATGTTTTTTTAAGAAAGGAAACGAAAATGGATAAATTAAATCCCCGCTTTCTAGTTTTAGCAGGAATGATCTTATTCGCAGCATTCACAAGATTGATCCCTCATCCTCCAAACTTTACAGCAGTTGGAGCTATGGCACTTTTTGGCGGAGCTTATTTTAACAAAAAATATTTAGCATTTGCAGTCCCGGTAATTGCAATGTTCCTGACTGATTTAATATTAGGATTACACCAAGGAATGTACGCGGTTTACTTAAGCTTCGTCTTAATTGTAATGATAGGAATTACTCTAAAAGGCAGGATAAAAATTGGAAATATCTTTTTAGCATCGGTTTTGGCTTCAGTTTTGTTTTTTATCATTACAAACTTTGCACAATGGTTGTCGTTTCCGTTATACTCTAAAGATATTGCCGGATTAATTGAATGTTATACAGCAGCTATTCCGTTTTTCGGATATACAATTTTAGGTGATTTGTTTTTTGTAGGTGTTTTATTTGGTGCATTTGAATTAGCTAAAAATAAATTCCCGCAGCTTGCAAGAGTAAAAGTTTAATAAAAGAACCCCTCCTTTATCCTCCCCTTTGGTAAAGGGGAGGAAAAGTTTCTATTTATATGAAATCCATTCCTTTATTAATAGATTTTGACGGAGTAATAAGATTAGGAAGTAAACCCGCGCCTGATGCTGCTGAATTCTTTGACTTTATAAAAAAAGAAAAGATTCCCGCTTTTGTAATCAGCAACTCCACATTAAAAACATCCGAAGAAATAAAGGAGTTTTTTGCAAGCTATAATATTCAATTCGATATTCCTGCAATGACTGCTTCGGAAATTACATTAAAATATGTTGTAGATAATTACAAAAAAGTAAAAGTCTACTGTACAGAACATATTAAAAAACTTTTTAATGAATTTATTGTTGATGAAAATCCACAAGCCGTTATTGTTGGCGATCTTGGAGATAAGTGGAGCTACAATATTTTAAACGAAATTTTCAGGGAAGTTTATGCCGGTGCAGATTTCATCACGATGCAGAAAAATAAATTTTGGAAACCAGATGGAAAAACTCTTTGCCTCGATGCAGGTTCATTCATTTCTGCAATTGAATATGCAACATCGAAAGAAGCTTTATTAATAGGAAAGCCTTCAACGATTTATTTTAAAACTGCATTAAAAATGCTTGGCGCTGAAAACTCTCCTTTCTTAATGTTAGGAGATGATATTGAGACTGATATAATTGGCGCTCAAAAAGCAGGCGGAAAAGGTATTTTAATTTATACAGGAAAGACAATTTATCCTTTGGATAAAAATTCTGATGTGATGCCGGATTACGAAGTTAGAAACCTCACGGAAACTATTAAGCTGTTAAGCTCATTATAAGATCTTACTTGCCGTTAACTCTTCTGTTCCAGGCAAATATTGCTATTTTCTTCAGAGCCTGTGCATAACTTAATCCCGTTGCCCCGGCAGATCTCATAAATCCGGCCCCGTCGGTTAAATCAGGATTTGGATTAACTTCAAGCACATACAACTTATTTTCTTTAGACAATCTCATATCAACTCGCGCATAATCACGGCAGCCCATTATTTTAAATGCCGATATCGCAATTTCCTTAGCTTCTTTCTCAATTTTCTTCGGCAGTTTTGCAGGACATTTCGGAATAGTTTTATGATATGACTCATGATG
>JAJDNK010000173.1 GCA_022340715.1 bacterium BMS3Abin03
CGCTCAGGATCAGCTTCATCTGGATAAAATCCATTATCTCTTATGTATTGCCTGTCCTCGTTATCATCGAATACAAAGAAGGTCTCCAGATCAGCATTAAATACACCTTTACCAAAAAATCCATTCCACACTCCATCCCAGTCCGATGGTCTATCTGGCCAATGTAACGGCCAGGTATTATCATCGTCACTTCTGGCTATAGCTGAATTATAAGGATTATCATAACCCGGCAGAGCATACCATCCGTAAGTAACACCAGTTGCCGGATCGTGCCTTGTAAACTCATAATAATTGGTCTCAAGTGGATGAATTGTATGACCTGAAGGGTCCTGAGTCTCTGCCTGAACTATTATTGCAATGCCATCTATGTACAGGTGACCAGAACCTTTTGGCCATGCACCGTTGGGGCCCCCCTCTTCATTAAGCCAATCAGCTATCTCACCAAAATTTAGGTAAACCGTCTCAACAAGGTTCCCATCCATATAACCTTTTTTTGTGTTATTGTGGTTGCCTTTGTTTTTATCCACTATTCTTTGGGCTAAACCTTGAAACGCAATTAGAAATACACATACAATAATAAACTGAATATTCAATAATCTATTTTGCTTAGTGAGTTTCAATTGAAACCTCCGGGATTTTATAAACTTAAAATTCAACCGACGCACCTAATACAATTTGTCTTGGCGCAGAATAAAAATCCGGTCTGGTAAAATATTCTTTTGTTGTATTCACTCCTCTTGGCTGCTGAGTAGAACGTGTTAATTCCAAAGTATATCCAGCCCTTCCGGTATCTGTAAAAACTTCCAGTTCATTAGCATTATCAAAAAGATTGAATACTTTTAAGAAAACTGAAAACTGTTTATCAAATACGTTAAAATATTTAGTCATATATAAATCTACATTAAAGATAGAAGGTCTGTTATCACTATTTTCCAAACCGGTTCTTTGATCCTGAATAGATGGTGTATATGGCAAACCAGTTCCCCATCTGCCAATTGAACTGATTATATAATCTCCGGGGACACCAGCTGTAAAAGTAAAATTAAGTGAATGGGTCCTATCCCAGTCCAGAGGAGCTAATTGTTTATTAGTTTCAATAGGCGGACTGGCCTGAGCTTTTCTAAAAGCATCGTTTGGATCAGATGCATTTCCTTTAGCATCCTGATATGTATAATCTACTGTTGCACTAAAACCATGACTGAATCTTTTTTCAAAAGAAAGAGTTATACCTTTAACCGAGCCGTAATCAATATTTATCATCTTACTGAATTTCTTATACTCATTTTTAACATGTAGCTCACTACCAAGTAAATTACGAATATCCTTCAAGTAACCTGTGATAGTAACTCCATAGCCTTCAAAAACTTCCTGCTGAAGACCTATTTCATACATAACTGTTCTTTGGGGTTCCAGGTCTGCATTTCCGATTGTATTACCAACATTTTCCGGGAAATCTCCAGTTAATGGGACTCTGAAGTTTGGATTTCGATATAGATATTCAAATGGTGGAATCTGGAAAAAGTGACCATAGGAAACGTGTATTGCTCCGTTTTTACTTATAGGATATGAAATTCCCAGCCTCGGGCTAAATTGATATTTTGCGCTTGCAGTACCAAATAAAGAATCAGGAAACGGAGGACTTAAATCATCAAGAGCAGCTATATTGTTTGGATTTAAAAGATACTTGCCATCCGGTTGAAAGTATTCGAATCGTACACCGAAGTTTATTATTAAGTAATCAAGTTCCATTTTATCCTGAATATATGCAGCAGCCTGGTAAGGATTTGATTCATAGAAATTATTATTGAAAGCACCCGGACTTGGTAGTGTAGGCTTATACCCGGTAGATGCATCAATTACAATTTGATAGTCTTCATACCTCACATCATGATATTTAAATTCAACACCGGTTTTAATTTGATGAACCTGGCTAATTTGAGATGTCAAATCCAATTTGCCTGTAAAGGTTTTTGTTGTGTGATAAAAATGCCAGTTCTCCGTTCCACCCGTTAAAAATGCATCACCACTTACGCCTTGCTTCCAGCTTGTTGCCACATATCTCGGATCTAATGGATTTTCATAAACATATTGCTTATAATCAGAATAAAAACCTGATGCGATAACATCCAGGAATGTTGAATTACTAAATACATGTGTATATGAAGCACTAAGCAAATAACTTTTGTTGAATTTTTTATAATCACCGTCAGGATTTAATTGGTAAATATGATCATAATCTCTATACTGGTTATCTGAGTAAAGAGCGTTCAGCACTAATCCTTTACCATTACCAACATTAAATGCAAGCTTACCTTGGAGGGAAAGTGTTTCGTTAAAATTCATTGGAACATATTTATCATCTCCAGTAGCTCGAATAATTGGTGGATCAGTTTGAAATGTTGATGAATCCTGCGGATTGAACATCCGCTTTCCATAGATATAACCATCATCATAGATATGTCTTCCGGAAAGGAAAAATTTCAGAACATTTTCCGCACCCGGAAAAGGTCCTGAAAATGTTCCTTGCAGGTTATGAACACCGGTTGGAGAAAAGTTGTCAATATTTTGGAAGATGTCACTTCTATTTGAAACATAATCACCGGTATAGCCGGAAAAATTAAATTCATATTTATCTTCGGCAAGCTTTGTAACCTGGTTAACAATTCCCGAAAGTGCATCTCCATATTCAGCATTAAACGTTCCAGTAATTACCTGCACTTCCTGCAAACTATTAACTTCTGCTTGCATTGAGGGTGAACCAGTAAAAGCATCATTGGCAGAAACGCCATCTATAAGATATTGTACCTCTCCAATTCTGCCGCCTCTAAAATGTCCATCTACCACACCAGCTTGTAAATTAACTACCGATTGAACACTTTCAAGAGGTAACATCGATATATCGTCACCGCTTATATTAGACTGAGTGGAGGTTAAATCCTTTTGAACTATCGGGCGTGTTGCAACGACCAATATATCATTCATCTCAACTGCTTCTACCTGTAAACTAAAATCCAGCTTTGTCGTCTGATCAACATTAACCTGAACGTTTTGAGTAATAACGGAATTGTATCCTACTAACGATGCTTTTACCTGATACTTGCCAGGTGGAATGTTTATGATAAAGTAATTTCCCTCAAAATCTGTTGCGCCTCCAAGCGTGGTTCCGAGAATAATTACATTCGCACCTATAAGCGGTTCACCATTATCAGCATCTAAAATTTTACCGGCAATCTTACCGGTTGTACCGGCAAAAAGCTGAAAGTTTAGAAAGAGCGATAATGAAATAATTATTAAGACCTTTTCCAGTAGAAACTTATTCTTCATAGCGAATGGATTTTTTTGTGAATAAATATGTCCGCACTAAGAAAAAATTCTTGAAAGAAAATAGAACCGGGATGAACATGTTTCAGAACATCCCGGTTTGCTATATTATTTAAGGAGGACCATTTTCTTAGCTTTGTAATAATCATTTGCTTTTATTACATAGATATATGTACCGCTTGAGACCTTAGATCCGAAATTATTATCTCCATTCCATTGAACTTTATTTATACCCGCATTCTGTACATCATTTACTAGAGTTTTAATTTCACGTCCAAGCATGTCATATATCTTAATTAATACTACTGAAGTTTTCGGTAAAGCATAACTTATTACTGTCGATGGATTAAACGGATTCGGATAATTCTGGAACAGGTCATAGGTTACCGGCAATAATTTATCCTCTACATCCGTAACACCATTAATCTTTCTGATTTCCAACTTATCCATCCATACCGTACCCTGGAATCTTCCCAATGGATGCAGTCTTACATCCAGTGATTTTGCTCCATCTACTACCGGTATGTCTACATAGAATTGTTTCCAGTCAAACGATGTTACATTTGGAAACTCTAACGGTATATC
>JAJDNK010000179.1 GCA_022340715.1 bacterium BMS3Abin03
AACTGGCATTAAATCCTGCACCAGGATTTGATTGATTGAAGCTTTCTATCAGGTTACCGAGATTAGTACCATAAGCATTTCTGAAACCAACAACAGATATCTCAAATAAATTCAGAAACCTTATACCCCCGCTTAATCCCACTGAATAGCCAGTTTGTGCATACCCCGATCTTTGATTATTTGGATTATCATCACCAAAATTGTTTAATGGAAAACTTGGACCAGTAGAGATATCAATATATGCTCTACCGCCCGCCCCACTAAAAAATCCGCCATCCTGAGCCAGGATAAGCGATGAGAATAATATAAACAGTATTACAGTTTTCATGATTGAACCTTTCATATTTTTATAAAAATGATTAATGATCTTGTGTTGTTTTAATGGAGCAAAGATAAAACTCTGTTGAACTGATAAATTATTCATTTTAATTAAAAAGCCTGATTAACACTAAAGTAAATACCGTTTGTTTCTTTTCCGAAACCTATATCTACTCTTAAATCTAATTTTTGTAATTCATCGAAACGAAAACGTACACCAAAACCATATGTGGGCTTTACGCTTGAAATTTCAAATTTGGATAAGGAAGATGCTACGTCTCCAAAACCACCAAATAAAACTAAACCAAAACGCCAAACAATGACAGGGATTCTATACTCAGTTTGAAAAGTGTAATAATTTTTATCCCTATATCTTCCATATAAATACCCCCGCATAACTCTGTCTCCCCCAAGTAAAGCGAGATCGTAAAACGGGGGATCTGAATCAAGATGCATTAAGTAAGCCTGAAATCCGAGTACGTGATTATTAAATCCCTTAAAAAATCTTCTTAAGTCTATTATATATTTATTATAAGTAAAATCACTTCCATATTTTTGTTGAAAATATGTAGCGCTTAATTCATAATAACCTCCTGTGTGAGGATAAAAAATATTATCGCGTGAATCCCAGCTTGCAACAAAACCTAAACCGACTGTTTTACCACCATTAATCCCCTGAATATTTTTATCTTCAAGAAAAGGATTGTCTTTTTTAGCTCCAATTGAGAGCTTTCGATATTCATAAACCAATCCAAAATTAAATCTATCATCAAATAACTTAGGCTGGAATTTAACCTGTAATAGAATGTTATCCTGAAGGTAGTAATCATTTTCTATTTCTACGGTTTTGTTTCCTATGCCATAGAAATAATCAAAAATACTCCCATAATTAAATTTAGCCCAGAGTTTATATTTATCATCAAAAAAATACAATTCTGAAATGGCTGTAAAATCGTACTGATTATTGATTGTATAATAACCAGAACCTGTAAGGCTGGATGGTTTGGAATTTAAATTTTCTGAGAAGGAAATTGATATTATTCCACCGGCACCAAATGCCAGGTTTGTTTCAGGACTGTAGAACATATATGGATATGCAAACCAGTTTAACCCACCTATTCCGACGGTATCAGATTTTTCTTCCTGTGCCCTGATATTAAAACTAATTATAAGTATTAAACCTAAAACTAATAATTGCCGCATTACACAAAACCTTTAAGTTTTAAAAATCTTAATTACCAATTCTATTTTGTTTCTAAATTACTTCCATAATCGATTCTTTGCTCTGAGTGCGAACATTCTACCTAATTAATTAGATATAAATATTAAAATTTTGGGAAATATCGTTCTTATATTGAAAAAGAAATGATACGCATAAAGATTTTTATTGCTAAATGAACACATTACCGCACCCATACAAAGCCAACATTTATACCTAGGTAAGAATGTTTTATATCAGTCCCTAATGGTGACATACCCGAAAAAGCATAATTATATTTTCCGTTAATAATTATTGCATACCCCTCATCAACCGGAAAAACTATTCCTGCTTCCGGGGCTATACCCCAATCCCATCTGTCCTCTTTTAAACTGATAATACCGATTTCAAATCTCTGAAGCATATAATAACCACCAGCATTAAGTCCAATATAAGGCCTGATTCCTCTTTTTTCACCAAAGTAATAGTGTACATTTGCCATTATAGGAAATGCATTAAGGAAGCGGTCTTGTGTACCTGTTATGCTTCCGGGATGTTCTGTTTTTATTTCTGATGTTTTCCTAATGCGTTCATAAAAAACATTCCAGCCTAATGAAAGACCTACTGTAGTTGCTTTTTTTACACTGTATCTGAAATCAAAACCAATTCCACGAAAACTTGTATTGCCAGTATATTCTTTTGTATCTCCTAAAGGCAAAGAGATCTGATAAGTTCCAACAGTATACATCTGTTGTGCATATCCCTGGTTAAGAGAGAAAAGAGAATATATTGCAAACAGAGACAACAAATAAAATATTTTTTTAATAGTCATTTTTAATTCTCCATTAAAATTTCACAATTGTTACTTTCCGGTACCAAGATATAATGATTGATTGAATGCCTGATCTATATTATTATTCAATCTTGTAGTAATTCCAATATTCGTATCTTCAAGAATTCCATTTATTCCAGCCACCCACAATGCATCAGAACTACCCTGGTTTTGTCGATCTGCCATAGTCATCAAAAGTGTTCCTGTTTTGAAAGTGTAGGATACCGGATAACACCAACCCGGATAAGGATACCACCAATCGTACCACCATGAGTAGCATCCACCTGATGTCCAGGTAGTAGTAGTAATCGAAGCAACTACAAGAATATCAGCATTAGCCGGATTTTGTTCTTCTGTATAACCCATTTGATCCAGGTTTTGTTTTATCCTGCTGATAATTTGCTGATCAAATTGTCCAGGTTTACCGATAGGATTACCATCTTTATCAAGACGAATAATGGAATCCGGTACAGCATAGGTCATCTTAGTCGAAAAGTCAGCTTCAGGATTATAAAAAGTTGCAATTATATCTGAGTCTTCCGGTGATAAAGGCTCACCAGGGTAACAAGATATTAAGATGAATACGATAATCACCAATAATATCCGCAAAACTGAGCGAAGTACAATATTGTAACCGTTCATTTATTTCTCCTCTTATTTTATTTTTAGTAGAAGATTTTAAATAAATTTTAATACTTTATTAAATCTGCATGAAAAAATTATTCTAAAGTGCTAAACCAATTCCAAAAGAATATTTAAATCCGGTATTCATTGCTTCTGTTTTGTAAAAGTTGGATTGGTAGTTTGCACCTACATCTATGTTGAGATTTTCTATTAAATTAATTGTTACGCCAAAGCCAACCTGCCAGGCATATTTAAACAAAGTTTTATCCTCTTTTTCTCCTTCAAGATTGGTATTCTCAAAGAGAATGTTTATTCCATTCATAAATTGTAAGAAGGGCATAAATCTTGAATCAAAAAAATAATACCTCCCTCCAATTTCTAAAGGAATAATGGTAGAAGACGCATCATGATATTCAACCCCATCTTTAAGAGAGTTGCTTATAAATCCTGTTCTCATCATAAGCAAATCATGTTCTAGAAAAGCAATACTGTAGCCGATATATCCTCCCGATGCTTTAGACCAAACTTCTGCGAAGTTTCCAAGATTTCTTACATACATTCCTTCTAGCATTATGCGGTTCTTCAAATACTTTTCTGATTGAGCAAAACCAGTAATCAATGTTCCGGTTAAAAAAAACACTGTTGTAAACAATAAAACTTTTTTCATTCTAATATTCCTTCTAATAAACTTTTATTTCTCATTTAAGAAATCAAATATCAATTATAGCTGTTTTGAAAAAGACTCTGATAATAGGATGGTTCTTGCTTACATCAGGGAAGTTTTCGTAATAACTGTCTCGCCAGTATAATCCTGCACTTACACCAAATGCGAAATAAGATGTAAATGGATACTGTGCTTCAAGTATTAAAAAGTGAATATGATGTTTTGAATCACTTGGCTCTGTTTGAGTCCAGATCCAGGCAGCATAATAGAGTAAATTAAAATAACTCCAGATACCGTTTTGAATGGACGCGTACACCCTTGTTCCGATTCCTGGACCAAAATCATAAACTCTACCTTCAACATCTACATAATAATCATTTGGTGTAGCACCCATTAAAATAGCGTTGATTCCTACCTGGGTAATAAGTTCAGTTTTTTTACCAATTAGAAATCTGGATAATAAGTGTGGATAAAGTTGAGTCGTACCAAATAAAAATCCCTTATATGTAGTATCACCCTGAGTAATTTCCTGCTTAACCAAATTATTATAGTTGAAATCAAGATTTACATCGAAGCGATGTTTATTCTTTTCTAATTCCCATCCAAATAAATAACCTGTACTATTAATTTGTGTTAAGTGTGGTAATCCAGAGGCAACAGCTAAGTTTAAACCAAAGTACTCAAAAGGTTTTTTAGTTGTAAATGAATTTCCATATACTAATCTAAGACTGAAAAGCCCTTCCAGCTCTTTGTCTCTAAATTCTTTATCTCCGTTTTTATCTATTGTTCTTGTTCCAGCATCAAATGTTATAAGAAAATCATCCGGCCGGCTCCATTCAGGATTCGGAAAGTTGCGCCCTGTTTCACCGGTGATTAGTCTATTAAAACCTCTGACGGGATTTATAAGTGCACCAAAAATTTCTGACCAAACTCTATCCGAACCGGATGCAGTATTGTCGGTAACCATTGACGACAATTTGTAGGTTATTTCACCAAGATTTACTCCTCCAATCCCAGTGTAAATCCAATCATTAAACGCCGGTCTGAAAGTCTCGCCAAGATATTCCCAAATAGCGCTACCTGTTAAAGCCCAAGCTGTCGATTCCCAGAAATCGTACCCATTGGTTCTTCCGGCATTAAAGAATAATGCACCGTGGTAAGGATGCGCAAAATTATTGGTCTCAAAATTATCTCCATCATACTCCCATCCGTGG
>JAJDNK010000197.1 GCA_022340715.1 bacterium BMS3Abin03
TTGTTTTAACAAAGCTATAGAATTTAATAGTATAGATGGTGAATCATATTACTATCGGGGAGTCGTCAAGAACAAACTAAGTTTGTTTAAAGATGCTATAGATGATTTCACAGAAGCTATTCTCCGTCAGCTTAATAATCCCGATTCGTTTTTCCAGCGGGGTTTTGCATATATGCAAATTGATGAAAAAGAAAATGCTATTAGCGATTTCAATAACTATTTGATGGTTAACAAGAATAGTTCAGAAGCTTACTATCTCCGCGGTGTGTTAAAATATGAAATGAAGGACTTTAAAAGTGCTATTGATGATTTTAGCAACGCAATTGTATTAAATCCCAATCACGAATCTGCTTATTTTAAAAGAGGAATGGCAAGACATGAAGTTGGTGATTCAGTAAACAGTTGCAAAGATTTAAAGATAGCCCTAAATAAAGGAAACTTTGAAGCATACCATTACCTGAAAGAATACTGCCCCGAATAAATCACTTTCCGGAATACATCAACGAAGAAAGTAGTGCTGTTGTAATAGTAACAGCCACACCTATTAAAGTGTACCAGGTCCATCCAACGTTAGTAAAAAAGATTACGATTATCATTCCGGTTATGCCGGCAGAAAACCCAATTAGCGCTGCTGTCTGCTGAACTTTTTTAAAAAGCAATCCAAGTATAAACGTTCCGAGCAAACCACCGTATGTAAAGGATGCAATACTTAATGCAATTTCTACAACTGCTTGAGAAGTATTCATAAATATTAAAGCGGAAAGAACTAAAAACATCGCAAGCAAAATTGTAAGCCCTCTCGAGGTTTTCAGTTTAATGTTCTCCCCGATATCTTTTTTATTAAATGGTAAATAAATATCTATCATAAGCGATGATGAAATTGCACTCATCGATCCAGCCAACGTGGACATCGCTGCTGCAAATAAACCTGCGATAATAATTCCTGTGATTCCGGAAGGTAAAACTTCTATGATAAACTTCGGAAATATCTCATCCGATCTGATATTTAACGAACCATAATAAGAGTAAAGCATTACACCGAGAATCAAGAAAATTGCGAACTGGATAATTACTATTACACCGCTTCCGATAATTGCTTTTTGAGCACTTCTTAGATTTTTTGTGGAAAATAGTCTTTGTACAATTAATTGATCCGTTCCATGTGAAGCCATCGAAAGAAACGTACCACCGATTATTCCGCCTATGAAAGTGTATGGTTCGGAAAAGAACTCACTGATTCCGTTTTCAAAACCAAAATTAATTACAGAAAATTTATTTCCTGTTCTTGCTGAATCCAGAACTGTTACCCAGCCTTCAGGTAAAAGACTAAGTAAATAAATTCCCGCAAGTACTGCACTACCTATGTACAAAAACATCAGTACAACATCAACTTTTATAACGCCTTTTAGTCCACCAGTGTAAGTATAAATTAATGCTACAAAAGCTATAACAATGATGGCAATAACCGGATTTATTTTAAGAATCAGATAGAGAGGTATAGCAGTAGCAAATAATCTAACGCCATCCGCAGCAATACGAGTAAATATAAAAACAACAGATGCTGCAGTTCTTGTCTTTTTTCCAAACCGATCTTCCAGGAAACTGTATGCAGTTTTAAGATCACCTTTATAGTAAGCTGGTAGAAAAACTACGGCAACAATAATGCGCCCCACTAAATAACCAAAGGTTACCTGCAAAAAATTGAGGTTTGTAAGATAAGCTAATCCCGGAATTGAAATAAAAGTAAGTGTGCTGGTTTCCGCGGCAACTATTGCAAAACAAACCGCCCACCATGAAACCTGCTTTGAACCGAGAAAATAATCGGTTACGGATTTTTGTTTACCACCGGAGAGCGATCCGAATATTGCAATGCCAACGAGAAAAGAAAAAATAATTATATAATCGAGTGTACTTGCCAAAAGATTAGTTTAGAGCTTCAATAGTCTAAAATAAAAAAGCATCCTAAATCGCCGGGATGCTTTCTTCAATAAAAATATATATTGTAAAAAGTTTAAATTCTCTCTCTTTTTAATTAATCTTTTTCAATTCTTCAAACGCCTCGTCCACAGTTTGACATACAGGTAACACTCTGTCAAGCTGTGTAATTTGAATAAGCGAATAAACTTTTTCTGAGGGTGCTGCTATTCGCATATGTCCTTCATTCGTATTCAATATTCTGTTTGCAACAAGAATTGCACTCAATCCAGAACTATCGCAACTTTCCACATCGCTTAAATCTAGAATAAACCTATTTGCACCTTCCACTTTAAGAAGCAATGTGAATTCCCCTTTTAATAAGCCGGAAATATTTGTGTCGAGACGCTTTTCGTTCAGCTTAAATACAGTAATATTATCTTTCCGCTTAATTTCAAAGTTCATTGTAAAAACCTATAACATTTTAAGACAATTTAATAAATTTTTATATGAAATTTTGGCATTTGTTTCGTCATTAAGTACCTGCAGGTTATAGATCCTATCTGCGAAATTTTTGGTAAAACCTATCCTTAAACCGGCTCGCGCAATAACTGTAATGTATGAATAATATAGCTGCTCTTTTCTGTTTAAATCAATAACCGCATCATATTTTTTCTTTTCAATTTTGGAGATCATCTTTCTTGAGGGAAGCTTCAGCTTGTTAATATCTTTTATTTCATAGCCAATCGATTTTCCCCTGAAATTAATAGGCAAGATGCTAACACGAAAATCATTGGTTATTATCGTAATATCTTTTTTCAATTCTTCAAGAAAGGAAAGTACATCGATTGAACATCTGAAATCATCCTCATCTTCGGGCATAAGAACAAGAATTGAATGAGCTTTGTTAAATGCTTCTGAAAAAGATTGAACATCAAAATGACTTTCTTTGAATTTTTGTTTAACGATAATTTTGGCTACTTCTTCAACAAACATTTAAACTCTTCCTCTTTCTGCATCTTTCAATCGTTTAAGTAAATCATCCTCATTTAGAATCTCAACACCTAATTTTTCTGCTTTGGTTTGCTTTGAACCTGCTTTCTCACCGGCTATTACATAATCAGTGTTTTTACTAACGCTTCCAGTTACTTTACCACCAAAGTGAATTATTTTTTCAGAAGCTTCCTCCCGCGTAAAAGAGCTTAAAGTTCCCGTTAGAACAAATGTCTTACTGGTAAAAAAATTATTATTTACTGCTGCTGTCCCGGTTTCTTTCATCTCAAAATTCAAGCCCGCGTTTTTCAGTCTATCTATAATTTCGAGATTTGTTTTCTTACCGAAAAATTGCTTAACACTTTTTGCGATACTCGGACCAATGTCTTCAATTTTTAGTAAGACATCTTCTGAAGCTTTTTCAATTTTATCAATCGATTTTAAGCTGCCTGCAAGTTTCCCGGCAACACCGGTTCCAACATACCTTATTCCGATAGCAAACAAAACCTTATCGAACGGTTTTTTTTTACTTTCCTCAATAGCATCGAGCAGGTTTTCCACGCTTTTCTTACCTAATCTTTCAATCGCTATTAATTCATCTTTTCTTTTTTTAAGATCATAAATATCTGCATAAGTTTTCAAAAATCCTTTGTTTACAAATATATCGATCAATGCTTCACCGAGTCCCTCTATATCCATTGCACCACGTGAAGAAAAATGTTCCAGTCTTCCCCTGATCTGGGCAGGACATTCGGTGTTTTCACAATAATATGCAACTTCTTCGGGAGGATTAAATAACGGAGTTTTACATTCAGGACAAAGTTTAGGAGGATTTACTTTCTTGCTTCCTTTCTTCCTTTTCTCTAAAATAACCGATGTTACTTTAGGAATTACATCACCACCTTTTTCAATGAATACTTCATCACCTTCGCGAATATCTTTTCGTCTTATCTCATCGATGTTATGCAAAGTAGCACGGCTAATTGTTGAGCCCGCAAGAAATACCGGTTCTAATTCTGCAACCGGAGTTATAGCACCCGTCCGCCCAACCTGCCAGGTAATTTTATTAATTTTTGTGGTGGCTTGTTTTGCCTTAAACTTAAATGCAACTGCCCAGCGTGGAGACCGTGCTATACTTCCTAAAATATTTTGGTGTTCAATAGAGTTTACTTTAATCACCGCCCCATCAATTTCATATTCCAGGTTCTCCCTCATTTTTTCAAACTCGTGGCAGATATTAAGCACTTCATTTATAGAATTACACTTTTTATAATGTTGATTTACTCTAAATCCAAGATTTGAAAGTATCTCTAGATTCTCTGAGTGAGATGAAAATGTTTCATTTGTACTTATAAGTGTATAAACAAAATTATTAAGTGGTCTTTTATTCACAATTTTTGGATCCTGCATTTTTAATGTTCCGGCGGCGGAGTTTCTCGGGTTTGCAAAAGTTCGCTCGTCATTTTTTTCTCTTTCTTTATTCAGTTTAATAAAGTCTTTTATATTCATAAAGATTTCACCGCGTACTTCAATATCACTTAAATTATAAGGCGATGAGTTGATCTTATTAAGCTTAAGCGGGACTGTCCTTATCGTTTTAACGTTGTTTGTTATTTCTTCACCGACAAATCCGTCTCCCCTAGTAGCAGCGGTTCTTAAAATTCCATCCACATAGTGCAGGCTTACTGAGGCACCATCAATCTTGAATTCAACGATATACTCCACCTTAGCATTTTTTGGCAGTGCATCTTTTATACGTCGGTCAAAATCAAAAAGCTCCTCTTCATTGTAAGTATTGGCAAGACTCAGCATTGGGACCTTATGTTCAACCTGTTTGAATTCTTTTGTGAGATCTTTTCCAACTCTCTGTGTTGGTGAGTCTGGTGTTACTAATTCAGGATTTTCAGCTTCGAGTTTTTCAAGCTCTTTTAATAACTGATCATATTCATAATCACTTATTGTAATCTGGTTCAGAACAAAATAATTGTAATCATGTTTCCTGATCTTTTCCCGGAGAGTCTCTATTTTTTTTTCTATCGCGGTTGGCATCAATTATTGATTTAATTGTGGAGGAGAATAAAGTCTCTCCAACCCGTTTTTATCGAATTTAAAATGTCTAACTGCGCCGCGTCGTTTATCAAATGTAAGTGGGTTGTTATCGAACGTTATTGCCGTTGCACCGGAATTACCAAGTGTAAACTTAATATTACTCGTTGCCGTAACCGATCTAGAAACATGGGGTACAAGCATAAAATCGTTTTGGGTTGTATCATCGATGATAACCAAAACCCAGGCAGAATCCGATGAATCAACATCAGTGAATGTGAGAGTAAATCTTTCTAAATTTGAAGTCAGGCTCTGACTTTGCAAATTATTTTTTTCTTCAACATATCTTTTAGGGGTTTCTTTTAAAACTTCTTCGAATGGCTTTTCTTCGACTATAATATCGTCGCTTTTATTAAAAAATAACAAATAGCCAAATAATAAAATCAAAATAGCAGCTAATACCGAGACACCAATTATTATAGGTGTTTGATTCTTTTTAATTTCAGAGACTACTTTTTCACGTGCACTTTCATCGGTGAAAGAAAATGAACGTTTCTTTGTTTGCCCGGCAATAACAGGTGGTGGTTTTACCTCTTTCTTTTCTTCAGGTACAGCAGGTTGTTCGGATTTTTCTTCATTCTCTTCTTTTACTTTGCCTTCCTTGATCTGGCTGTAATTATATATTACTTCCTGCTCATCAAGACCAACTACTTTTGAATATTGCTTTATGAAGGCTTTAACATACAGATCAGGAAGAAAATTGAAATCACCGCTTTCAAGTGCTTTTAGAAATTTAATATCAATTCTTGTTTTAGCAGAAACCTGCTGAAGTGAAATCCCTGCTTTTTCCCGGGCTGTTTTTAATTCTTCTACAAACTTTTTAAACATTTTCTCTCTGACTTTTAAATGACATGGTTCATGCTTTCTTAACTAATTTTGCCGCAAATGCCCCATCCATCTTATGTCTTTGTGGATAGGTTTGTATACAACCGTTTTCATCAAGAATTTCATCAGGAAATCTTCCTTTTGCACTTTCCAGATGAAAATCCGGATTATTAGATAGAAACTTTTCTACTATGTCTTTATTCTCCTCCGGTTCGATCGAACAAGTGCTATAAACAACTACTCCGCCGGGTTTAACAAGTTCACCCGCTTTGCATAAAAGTTTATACTGAATATCGTTCATTTCCCTCAAAGTAAAAAGATCTTTCTTCCATTTGATATCCGGTTTCTTGGTTAAAGTACCACTACCGGTACATGGAACATCTGCAAGCACTCTGTCAAAATGATTCTCATTATACTCAAGTGCATCGGTTTCTACTGTTTGAATGTTGCTCATACCCAGACGCTGCATATTTCTTCTTAAAAGTTTTAAACGGCTTTCAAATCTGTCGATTGCGACTATCTTGCCTGTATTATGCATTAAGGCGGCAATATATGCAGTTTTGCCTCCGGGAGCTGCACACAGATCAAGAACCTTCATTCCGTCGGCCACACCCAATAGCCTGCATGCTAATCCTGCACTTTCATCCTGAATGTTAAAATAGCCTCTGGTAAAATATTCCCACGCTGTTATATTTGTTAGATTCTGAAGTTTAAAAAACTCGGGCAGATATTTGCCCGGGCTGAATCTCAGGTTAACAGATTCAAGCAAAGTTTTAAACTCTTCTGGCTGAACTCTGAGAGCATTTAAACGCAAGGTAAGATATGGTTTTTCATTATTTGCAAAAAGAAGTTCTTCTGTTTCAGTTCTACCAAATCTTTCTACATACCTTTTAACCATCCAAGAAGGATGAGAATAATACGCACTCAGATATCCAATCAAATCTTCTTCGGGATCTGGATACCTTATCGAATCTTTACTCCTGATTATATTTCTCAGTACGGCATTAGTTAATCCTGCCGGTTTTGTACCCTGAAGCTTTTTTACGAATTCAACTGCTTCATTCACAGCACTGTAATCAGGAACTCTGTCTAAGAACATTATCTGATAAAGAGCTACCCTTAAACCATTTTTTAAGTTTGGAATAGCTTTGGAAAAAGTTCCTTTATAAAAACCGTTTAGAATCCAGTCGAGACGACCCATCCATCTTACTACCCCATGAACTATTTCATAGAGCAATGCTTTATCGGGGCCACTTAACTCTGCATTTTTCATTTCATTGTCTAACAATCTTTCAAGATATGCGTCCGTTCGTTCAACACGATTTAATATTTTAACTGCTAATCCACGTACACCTTCATAAAGATCCTGAATGGAATGATGATCTAATTTAAAATCCGTACTTTCTTTTTCCTGTGTTTCTTCACTCATTTCTTTCACTTACTGTTAAATCAAATATATACTTAAAAAGTTTTTCATCTTCGGTTGAAAAATCTATTTCTCTTCTTTTCATGACTATTTTTGCTGTTTCTATTCCTTTTTTCAAATCATAGGTAGAAATATTTTCCGAGCCTCCCCAGGAAAAGGAAGGTATATATTTATCAGGAAAGCCGGCACCAAAAATATTTGATGAAAATCCGATAATAGTTCCGGTATTAAACATTGTATTAATTGCCGATTTTGAATGATCGCCGGCTATCAATCCAAGAAATTGTAATCCCGTGTCAACTGATCTTCCATTTAGCATAACTTTAACTCTACCGTAATTATTTTTAAGATCACTGCAATTCGTAGCCGCACCCAGATTTACCCAGGAACCCAGATAAGAATGACCAATAAATCCTGTATGCTGTTTATTTGAAAATGGAAGAATGACAGTATCTTCAAGTTCGCCACCAACTTTACATACATTGCCGATACTTACATTTTCATAAATTGTTGCCCCACTTTTTATCTTTGAATTTTTCCCAATATAAACTGGACCCTCAATAACTGCATTAGGAAATATAAAAGCATTATTATCAATCAGAACGGGACCGTTGGTTGCATCAATCACTACTCCAGGCTTTATAGTGACATTACTGCCCACAAGTATCAGATCAGGATTTACAAAATTCACAGAAGAAAAATCATTTTGTACTTTATAGTATTCACTCTGCCCGGCTAAAAATTTTATATCAAATGAAAGTTGTTCGCCATTTTCTGATATCAAATCCCAGAGATAATTAGCTACCTTAATTTCTGTATTTATATGCGGTATTCCTGGTAAGTTTTCAAAATTTAAAACATCCGGGAAATTACTTTTTATCTTTTCTAAATACTTACCTGATAAACCCACTGCTACAATATCTTCACCATTTTTATAAATGCAATCTTTTTTCTCTGCCGTACTCAAAAGTTTTTTCAAATCGCCGTGATTTAGTACTCTCCCATTTATGAAAAGACATTTATCGCCTTTTATCTTATTAACCATTTTATCAGGATTGTTTAACCTTGACAATTCTTCCAAATATTTACGGCAATGCAAAGATAATTCTGTCTCAGGAAAATCAGCTAAAATTTTCTCCTTTAATGATCTTACTCCGCATACAAGATCATACACAGGTCTGGAGTAAGAAAGAGGATAAAAATTCTGATATTTAGCATCTTCATAAATGCAGATTTGCATTAATTCATCTCATTATAATTTAAAAGATAAATTTAACGTTTTTTATCCTAAGAATCTTTGGTTTAATTTTTATCGTTTGGATATGGTGGCTTATTTTTGAACAGATGCAATTTGAAATAAAAAATCCCGCAAATAATTTACGGGATTAGTTAAAACAAGACAGAGAAAATCTATTTTGCTATGCCTATAACACCGCAGGCAACACGGGCACCTGCATCTCCGGTTGGCTGTGTTACAAAATCGTCTTCTCCTGCATGAACAATTATTCCTCTTCCAATAATTGAATATGGTCCATTAAGAGAAATAACTTTATCGATTCGTTCATAATGTGCTCTACCCTGATCATTTGCAATTAGGTTTCCAAGATCACCAACATGTCTTTCCTCAGCATCAGGGGAACCATGCTTTTTATTTGTAGGATTAAAATGTCCTCCTGCAGATTTTCCGTCTTTTGATGAACAGTCACCATACTCGTGAATGTGAAAGCCATGCTTGCCCGGTGTCAGACCCTCAACATCTGCAACTATTTTAACTCCATCTTTTGTTTGAATGAATGTGATAATTCCACCCACATCATTTCCTTCAGTTGGATGCAAAACACAAAGAGCTTTCTGTATTTCATTACCAGCGTATTCACCGGACTTCATAGTTTGTGGATAAATGAAGATTGTAAGTAATAGAAATGAAAGAAAAAACATTGGGAAAAATTTCGTTTGCATATTAACACTCCTTAATTAAATGAGAAATTCGTAGAAGTTACATAGTATACTCATATTTTGTCATTCAGACTTATCCGGAATCTGAAAAACCATCATTATTAAAGAATCTGGACTCGTTTCACTCGCCAGAATGACATTTTGTGTAACTTCTGTAATCAAGAAATTTTTTCCCCTGTTCGATAATCCTACATAAGTCAGGTTAACCAGTATATCTTTTCTTTACCAACTTTGCAATGTAATTACCAATACTAATGGAAGCAGTTGCCGCCGGAGATGGAGCATTAAGAACGTGCACCATTTTATCTTCTTCGATAATTCTGAAATCATCGACAAGCTTTCCGTTCGGCTCAAGAGCCTGTGCGCGAACACCGGCACCGCCTTTTTTAATATCGTTCTCTATTATTTCGGGAATCAACTTTTGCAGCGCCCTCACAAATGCTGATTTACTATATGATCTGTAAAACTCGCTGAAACCCATCTTATAATATTTTGAAGCCATCTTCCAGAAACCTCTATAGGAAATCAAATGTAAAATATCACTAAATGAAAAATCTTTTTTTGAATATCCCTCTCTTTTGAAAGCCAATACGGCATTGGGTCCTGCTTCCACTCCACCGTTGATCATTCTGGTAAAGTGAACACCAAGAAAAGGGAAATTAGGATCGGGAACTGGATAGATTAAATTTTTAACTAGATATTCTTTCGCTTTCTTCAGCTTGTAATATTCTCCTCTGAACGGAACTATTTGCAAGCCGGGGTTTACACCGCAAAGTTTTGCTATTTTATCCGAGTAAAGTCCACCGCAATTAACTAGAAATTTTGTTTTGATATTACCTTTTGTTGTTGAGATTATTAATTCATCATTGTTTTTTTTAAGTGATAAAAATCTGCAGTTAAGTTCAATCTCACCACCATTATTTTTTATATTCTCAGAGTAAGCATCCGTAACTTTTTTATAATCTACTATACCAGTTTGAGGGACAAACATTCCGGCAATTCCATTTACGTTCGGTTCATACTCTGTTAACTCTTCAGGATGCAATCTTTTTATTCCGGTTAAACCGTTTGCCACTCCACGTTCATAAAGATTGTTTAACGAACTCAGTTCATCTTTACTTGTTGCAACCACAAGCTTCCCGCATTTTTCATAAGGAATATTATTTTCTTCACAAAACTTATACATCAGTTCTCTTCCTTCTGTACAGTTTTTGGCCTTGAGAGAACCGGGTTTGTAATATACTCCTGAATGAATTACACCGCTGTTATTTCCCGTTTGATGTGCCGCTAATTTATCTTCGGCTTCTATAACCAAAACAGAAAATCCTGACTGCTTAAGCAGCGCCATGGCAGTTGCGGTACCAATAATTCCGCCGCCAATTATCACGAAAGTATAACATGTTGAGTTATTCATTCAAAAACCGTATTACATTGGAAAAAGTTTTTTGTTGAAAAACATGATTATTTGTCGTAACATACAAATAAGACACAGTTACTTTTATTCATTGCGAATACCAAAAAGTTATATAAGAATTGAGAACTTAAGAACAATTTAAATTTTATTAAATAACCTGATTTCAAATATGAATAATAAACAAAAAATCGTTGTGATAATTGGTGCAGTGTTAATTATAGCTGCTCTTATCGTCTGGCTTTCAAACGGTAGTGAAGTATTCACAAAGACACAGGTGCTTGTTGAAAAAAAAGATGAACTCTTTGGTACTACATATAAAGAATGGCAGGACAAACTAGTTATTGGTCTCGATTACGCCGGAGGATTTTGTGCGGTAAT
>JAJDNK010000220.1 GCA_022340715.1 bacterium BMS3Abin03
GAGGATATGTTTTAAGAAGAATCCTAAGAAGAGCCGCACGTTACGGAAGAAAACTTGATCTTCATAAACCGTTCCTTTTTAAGCTTGTTGATGTTCTTGTTAAAACGATGAGTAATGTCTTTTCGGAAATAAAAGAAAAAAAGGATTACATAAAGAAAGTAGTTAAAGCTGAAGAAGAAAGTTTTAATGCAACACTTGATAGAGGATTAGAGGAATATTCAACTATAGTTGGTGAGTTATTTAATATGGAAATAACAAAAATACCCGACTATACTACTTATCAAATATTTGATGACAATAAAAAAGACTGGAAAATTATAGTTGTTGATAAAAACAATAATGAAATAGACTCAGTGTTTGCAAGGGAAATGAAAAAAGACTTCCTACAAAAGTATAATATAAATTCCCTTACTATTAGAGGCTTAGAGGCATTTAAATTATATGATACATATGGATTCCCTTTTGATTTAACAGCATTAATGGCTCGTGAGCAAGGATTTACAATTGATGAAGAAAGATTTAATAGTTACATGGAGAAGCAAAAACAGAAATCAAGAGAAGCCACGAAAGGAAAATTCAACACCTCAAATATCATTATTCAAGATCTTTCTGAATTTAATCTTAAAGAAAAATTGCCTTCTAAGTTTACCGGTTACGATGAGCTAAAATCGAATTCAAAAGTAATCGGTGTAAAGAAGGAAAGTAAAAACAGTCTCGTTGTGCTTGATAGAACTCCTTTCTATGTGGAATCCGGTGGACAGATAGACGATCTTGGACAAATTTCAACAAAAGAAAATTCAGTAGACGTTATTGATGTTGCTAAGGTTGATAATAAAATCATCCATGTTGTTGAAAACAGCAACTTGTTAAAGACAGGAACAGAAGTGATTGCGGGAGTCGACGAAAAACGCCGCTGGGACATCATGCGGAATCATACCGCAACACACTTTCTTCATTCTGCATTAAGAAAAATTCTCGGAACCCACGTTCACCAGGCTGGCTCGTATGTTGGCCCCGACAGGCTTCGCTTTGACTTTACACATTTTCAAAAATTAAGTGAGTCCGAATTACACGACATTGAAACCTTGGTAAACGAAGAATTAAGAATCAGCTACCAGTTGCAACATCACCGCAATATCCCTTATGATGAAGCGAAGAAGATGGGTGCATTAATGTTTTTCGGTGATAAGTACGGAGATCGTGTAAATGTTGTACAATATGGAGAATTTACGAAAGAATTCTGCGGGGGAACTCACGTTAAAAATTCTTCACAGGTTGGATTATTCAAGATTGTGAACGAATCTTCGATTGCGAGCGGAGTCAGAAGAATTGAAGCCGTAACAGGAATTGGTGTAGAAAAATATATTGGGGAACAGTTACTTATCCGCAAAAAAGATGAAGAGAGAATTGAAGAATTGCTCGATACGAAAAAGAAACTTGAAAAAGAAATATCCGAACTTAATCTTCAGGATGACCTTACTCAACTTGATCATATTCTTTCTCTTCCTTCCGAATCTAAGAGAATAAAAATTTATAAGGGAAAGGTCCACGCTAGAAATATGGACGAGCTTAAATCTTTTGGCGATGAGATGAGAAATAAAATCAAATCTGGTGTGGGTGTATTAGTTGCACAAATTAATGATAAAGTCGGGATTGTTGCTATTGTATCCGATGACCTGATCAAAGAAAAAAAGCTAAACGCCGGTAAAATAGTTGGTGAACTTGCAAAGCTTGTTGGCGGCGGCGGCGGCGGGCGTCCGCATCTTGCAACTGCAGGCGGTAAAGATGTATCCGGGATTAAAGACGCTATTGGTAAAGTTGAAAAGATTGTGGGAAGTTTTCTTTAGGGGCGCTCACTCGTATGAGTAAAACAAGAATAAAATATGTCTGTTCCAACTGCGGTTATGAATCGCTACGCTGGCTGGGGAAATGCCCTGAATGCAATAGCTGGAACAGTTTTACCGAAGAGATAATCGAAACATCAAAAAGAAAAATCTCTACGGCAAAAACCAAAGTAACTGTAACAAGCATTAATGAGATTCCCGCTACAGAAGAAGACAGAATAAAAACCAACATTCCCGAATTTGACAGGGTTCTGGGTGGCGGACTTATGCCCGGTTCTGTAATTTTACTAGGCGGTGATCCGGGAATCGGCAAATCAACTCTGGCAATGCAGGCTGCTGCAAACGTAAATGAAAAAGTACTTTACGTAACCGGGGAGGAATCCGAAAAACAGATTAAACTCAGATCATCAAGATTGCATTTAAAATCCGAAAACTTTTTTGTTTTTGCCGAAACCGATCTTGCACACATAATTGCTGCAATTAATAATGTAGAACCTGCTGTTGTTGTAATTGATTCCATACAGACAATGTACCGCAGCGAACTTGAAAACTCACCCGGTACTATTACACAGATAAGAGAATGCACTTCTTTCCTGATGGATGAAGCAAAAAAGAAACATTATAGTGTTATCATTATCGGGCATGTTACTAAAGAAGGAATGATAGCAGGACCAAAAATTTTGGAGCATATTGTCGATACCGTCATTCAGTTTGAAGGCGAAACAAATCATTCTTTCAGAATTCTTAGATCATTAAAAAACCGATTCGGCAGCACAAATGAAATCGGTATTTTCGAGATGCGTGAAGACGGTTTAAGGGAAGTTAAAAATCCAAGCGAGCTTTTCTTAAGCGAACGCGACAGAAAAATTCCCGGCTCTGTTGTTACTTCAACAATGGAAGGAACACGACCAATTTTGATTGAAGTACAGGCACTTGTAACTCCGTCAAATTTCGGTTACCCGCAAAGAGTAACAACCGGTTTTGATCAAAGAAGACTATCCATACTCTTAGCCGTGCTTGAGAAACGGGCTAAGCAGAGAGTTTTGGCAAACAATATTTTTGTAAATATGGCTGGTGGAGTCAGAATCTCCGAACCGGCTGTTGATCTGGCAATTTGTATAAGTATCGCCTCGAGTCTCAGGGACAAAGCTGTTAATAATCAAACCGTAGTAATTGGTGAAGTTGGGCTTGGAGGTGAAATTAGAAGCGTTAACAATATTGAAAAAAGAATTCAGGAAGCAGAAAGACTGGGGTTTTCGAATGTTGTAATTCCAGCAAAAAACAAGAAAAATCTGAAAAACAACGAAAAGATTAAAATATTTTCTGTCGAAAACTTATTGGATACCGTTAGTCTTCTGTTAAAACCATCTGTATAAAATCTTTTCCCGATCAATAGCGTATTAGGAGAATCATTACTATTTTTGACCTGAAAACTTTACTTGTTTTATTAAACAAATTCTTACATATCGTCCCGCAGAAATAATTGTGCTCTGATCTTCTGCTGTAAACCAGGTTGAATTTCTTTCCGGTTAGAGTAGAAGTCCGTCCTTTCAATAATCGATAATTAAA
>JAJDNK010000223.1 GCA_022340715.1 bacterium BMS3Abin03
TAAACTGTCAAGATTGGTTAAAGCATAACGCAGCGGAGTATAAACAGAACCCATGCCACCGCCAACATATTCAAGTTGACCACTAACAACTATCGTTTGACCCGTGGTTACTTGAAGCGTATTGAAGCGACCGAGTAAAGAGGCCCCATTTGTCCCCGAAGGCATAGGTTGTACACCAGTTATACCGGCATCACCGGCAGCAGTACTGGAATCATTCAGCATTCCGTTCGCCCAGGCATTTCCATATCCATCTGTAGTTCTGCCCCACTGGGTAACAAGAGAAGGATCAGCAACCCGTGTAACAACGATACTATCAATCCAGATTGTTTTACCATTATTTCGTTGACTACCAAACATAAATTTAACCTGATTGGTAGGTACACTTTCAGTTGAAGTCATGCTATAGGTAAAAACCTGAGGGGTATTGGTTACTGAGGCCGTATCATCTATACGTTTGGTGTAAGGATCTCCTGCCAGTTCAAATAAGCAGTTAATACCTGCATCTTCTGAATCAGATACAGCCATGAAAGATACGGTATATATATATCCGGGAACCAGTGGAAGATCATGAATTCTCTGTACTCTCCACATTTCCACACCACCATTGGTGATAACAGCTTTGTATGAATTTTTACCCGAAAGTACGCTGTTAGTATCAATAGAAAAGGAAGCAGTTGCGTTTGCACCATCGATCCACCCGCTTGACCACTGACCTTCACCGCTATCAAATTGCTCAGACAGGACTACTTCCTGTGCCTGAAGCGGAATAGCATTCATTAAAAAGAATGCAGCTATTAAAAACAAAAAGACGAAAGATAGCTTCTTCATAACACTCCTTTCTGTTATTTGTTAGAAGATATATTGATTACATAAGTAATGTAAATTTCAATAAATTAATTTCCCTCCTTTCTTTTTCCCAAATTAAAAAATTCTATTTTGTAATTAAATAAAACATGTGCCGGGATTAAAATTTTAATCCCGGCTAAGGATTTAAGTAAAGCAAAATAAAGTTATTTCATAAGAATAAACTTCTTAGTTAACAGAATATTTTCTGTTTGCAGCCTATAGAAATAGACCCCACTGGCTAAACCGGTACCATCGAATGTTGCAATATATTTTCCTGTCCGTTGATCTCCTTCAAATACAGTTGCCACTTCCTGTCCTAAGTTGTTATAAACTTTTAGAGAAACGTGTCCTGCTTTTGGAATTGAGTACTCAATTTTGGTGGTAGGATTAAACGGATTTGGATAGTTTTGTTTTAATACATAATCTGTTGGTTGCACACCACCAACTTCAATTACTGAATTAGGACCACCTTTAAGCCAATAATTTATATCAGTCCATTCCTGGTCTCTTTGAGCCTCCCAGGATGGTAACTGATCCGGATACCAATTCAGATCTCCTAATGGGAAACCACCCATAGCTGCGGTTTGATAATCTGCATTATTGTATGCTAAATTCTCGGGTAATGGCCATACCTGGGCAAATCCTGAATAGGGGAAATAAGCCCAGTCGATATTTGTACCTGTTCCCCATCTGCCTTCAATGAATATTTTCAATGTATCCTGATTAGTTGGTGGCACAATAAAATCCGGATCGGTGTCAAATATGGTTGACTGGTCAACGTTCAATTTTGTGAAATACTTATTGCCTTGTCCATCTACAGAATCTATAAAGTTCATAGCATTTTCACCTATCATAGGAGACGGGATATGCAACGATTCATCATGTCTTCCTGTATGCTGCTCTTTACACCAGGGACAATCGGTAAACCATGCTTCCAGCCAATCCTGGTACATATAAACATTGTGAGCTATATATAATTCTCTGTCTTCATCTGTAAAAGGAACAACGAAACCAAAAGAATCTACCGCTGTAATACCATTGATAAAACCACCACCAGGTGGATCGCATAAACCATCTAAGTAATCCTGAAAGATATGCCCGGTGCTATCACATATATCAACCGGTCTGAATCCAAACATATATGGATTTATGAAAATAGAATTTGTAATTGAACAATTTCTTAACCAGCCGGCAGATTGATAAACCCATTCTACACAATTGATAAGAGTACAATGATTTATATGAACATTATCACCGTATTCATTACCCTCCTGCATTACAATTCTACCGAGATTAGAAAAGGTACAGTTTTCAAATAGAAGACTATCATAGTGAAAACCAGAGCTTTGATAAGGGAATGAAACCGCACGTCCATAATACTGGAAGTGATTATCCGATTGATTTCTGAAATAGCAATCTTTGAATATACCGGTAAAATGATCAACTTTTACAGAAATAGTTCCTGAACCTTCAGAACCAATTCCGTTATAATCAAAAATACAGCCTTCAAAATATCCGCTCTCCTTATCATTACCTGATGCTGATGAATCTTCAAACGCAATTGAACCACTAACCTGAGCTCCTAAAAAATCAGCAAAACGTACCCATATATTTTTCAAGACTAAATCTCCATAAGTTTGAATGGGATACTGTCTGTCTACTGCTGATTCCTCAGTCCAAACAATCTGGGGTGGGGCGGATTCCTGTGTTAATCCTGGTTTTTCAGCAACAATTTCCAAATTTAATCCTTGCCCACTATTGTCTAAACCCATAAGAATACTGCTGCTCAGTACATATACTTCGTACGAGGTTAACTTAAAAACTTTATCGTTTACAGTACCATCATCTATCGCTGATTGAATAGCGGTATTAAGAGTACCATATTGATTCCCGGATTCATAATAACCCTGGACATATACCGTATCCTTAGCAAATAGAGTAATACTAAAGCAAGTTACCAGAAAGAGAAATAATAACGATTTTTTCATAGTTCATGCCTTTCAGTTTGTTTATAATTATAAGATTTAGTTATAAAATCCATTAATGTTAATATCTTATTCTTAATCCAAGATTTGCCGTTAAACCATAGTTTCTTATACCCTGGTACCCTCCGGTAGACCTTTGTGTCCAGCTATTATTTTCATCGTTTAGATTAATAATGTCCAGGAATAGTTCGCTACCAAACCATGGAAGTTTCTGACGAGCTGAGAAATCCATTCGGAAATATGCTTTTGTATTGGAACTGTTTTCCGGAAACTCACCTCCATTTGTTATAGCAGAATTATCCTGGAATTGAAATGAGAGTCTTGATGAAAATCCTTCATAATCGTATCCAATGTATGCATTTAGGACATGATTAGGTTGATCAATTAATCGTCCTGAAAATGTAGTATCTCTAAGTCTGTACTGAGGTGGTCTGGTACCAGGAATAACCTCTGTTAAATAAAGTGGATATTTTGATTCAGAGTAAATTCTTGCGTAGTTAATTCCAAAGACCATATTGTTAAAAGGTTCCGGTAAGTACCAGAAACTATGCTGGAAGTCTATTTCAATTCCTTTTACAGTAGCGTCATAAGGATTATTTATTGGGCGGTTCACAACTGTACGAGTAGTTACTACAGGATCTATGACTTTTATTCCATCACGGATAATTATGTAATGGGAAATAGAATCCATGCCGGCACTTTGAGCAGCTAATAAGCCATAGGATGCAGAATAAACAAAATTCTCTATTGTTTTATAATAACCGCCTATAGTTAAAAGTCCAATTTCGTTATTATGGAATGTAAAACTAAGATCATGATTAAAAGCTTTTGCAGGTTCCAAATCAGAATTACCTGCACTTATTGTAATGCCATTTACATCTATATTGAATTTCGGTGAAAGTGATTGATAATCAGGTCTAGCCAGTGTCTGAGTATAGGCATAACGAACATCCATCCAATCAAATGGGGAGTACTTTATTTGTGCCATAGGAAGCAGAAAATCATTTTCATTAGTTGCGGTTGTATCGTATAATTTTTGTATTTGAGCATTTCTAATATCCTGGGCATTCCAGGCGAAATAATCAGATTTCACTTTTTCATAACGCGCCCCACCTATCACCATAAAATCAAGAAAGCTAACTTTAGCCATACCATAAGCAGCATAATAATCTACATCAAAGTGATAATCGTTAGTAAGTTGCTGGTAAGGACCATCATACCAACCACCTGATCTTCCGTTACTAAGACTTGTATTGGACGCATCGAATGCCGGATTTCCAACAATATAATTCATTATATCTGTCAACAAGGAAGGATTAGAAGCGTAAAGAACACTTCCATAATCGTTATTCAAAAATGGATCAAATATTTCCTTATCTGTGTTAAGAAATGTAAGACCTGTAAATTCTCCTGCATTGTTAATATCTATTCCAAATTTATCTTGTATTGCTCTCATCATATTGTTAGCAATATTATTATCACTTCCAGGAGTAGCGTCTCCATCAAATGCTAAATAAGGCGATTCCTGATTCGTAGAATTAGATTGGTTATTGATTTGGCCTCCAAATTTAAAAAATCCGTTTGACCAATCACCTATATTAAAGGGCATCTTAAAATCTGCCTTATATGTATATTTTTCTTCCTTATAATTATTGCTGAAAAGGTTGCCACTTCTCAATATAACATTCTCATCTCCGCCATAATGAACAAGATAATTAAGATTTTCAGGTGTTATATTATTGCGATCCTGCACCAACACTCCACCCACCTGATTAAAGTTTATTACCGGTGAATTATCCAATACATTTTTGGCAGAAGTATAATTTGCTGATAAATCAGCAGTTAAAAATCCTAAATCATAGTTAAATTGTAAAGAATTAAGTTGCTGATCGATTTTATTTTCACCAATTTGAAGACGCCATTCCAGTCTTCCATTATTATAATTAATGTTCTGGCGATGTTCTGTGTAATCCGAATTTATTCTTGCAAGTAAATTTACAGCCTTAATAGATCCGTTGGGGAGTCGGTAATCCAAGATTAAATTCCCTCCATAACGTTTTCTTGTTTCAATATGCCTGTTAAATGTTACAGTAGTAACTTTCATCGGGCGATATCCTGTTATTGGATCTGCTTCGACCTCATCTCCAGCAACAACATAAGATGCATCCAGATTGTCAGCATTCCGGTCATAAGATTCCATATTGAAAAGAGCATAGACTCCAAGCATGTCATTAAAAAAGCGGTTGCTACCGGAAGCAACGAAACGGTAATTTCCATAAGTTTTACTTTTTGCTGTATAGCCGGATTGCCATAGGAGATCGGTATGCCAATTAGAAGGTGCTTCCCTGAGTTCCATATTAACTGTACCGCCAATCGAGTTAGCATTCATATCAGGCGTGAGTGATTTATAAACCGAAATCATTCTAATCATATACGGCGATACCATTGTAAGATCCACACTTCGATCATTCTGTACACCTCCGGTAACTACGAAAACATCTGAGGTAAATCCAATACTTGAACTTCCGGTTGGAGAAAGAGTGATACCTTCGATTTCTATTGAGTTATATTTAGGTGCCAGCCCGCGAATAACTACCTTATTATCTTCACCGGAACTTTTAGTTGTTGAAATGCCGGGTAAACGACTGAGAGTTGCAGCAGCATTAAAATCTGGTAATTCCTGTATCTTGGTTTCCGAGACTATATTTACGATATTATCCGAATTAAGCTGTTGGTTAATCGCCTCTAATTGTCCCTGAGCCTGTGCTGTTATTACAACCTCTTTACCTTCTAATGTTTTTACAGATAAGGCAAAGTCTTGTTCCAGCATCCGGTTTGCAACAATGTTTACATCGATACTTTCGGAAACATAACCAATATAGGAAGCAGTAATTGTATGTGAACCAACTGGAACGTTACGAAGAACAAATTTACCATCTAAATCAGTAGCAGCCCCGATAGTAGTTCCCTCAACTAAAACATTTGCTCCAGGCAGCCCGTCTTTTGTAGCTTTATCGTAAATAGTACCTGTAATGGAACCAGTACCTTGAGCTAATGCTGCCTGTGTAATAAAAATAGATAAAACTAAACAGCACTTGATTAATTTTCTAAAAAAGTAGCCGTGAATCATATCTTCCTCCTGATGTTTTTTACTCTTTATACTGGTAATTGAAGTGATAATTTTATTTTACCATTAATTTTACCACTAATTTTATCATCCGAAATAAAAACACTTTAAAATTCTACTAATATTTTAGGGTAATATCAACTCATAGTTTTTTCATTTATCTAATAATTAGCTTATATTTCCTATCTTCTTGCTGTTAAATCATTTTCAATCTGGATCATCATTTTATTATTAAGTGGATAAAACCACATTAATAATCCACCAATAATTCCAAAGATTGCTGGATAAATGCTCATAAGCATAATGATACCATCGATTGTAAAGCTTGTTTGTGCCTGATTTGGTGCAAAATTGTAAAATGCAAGTATCCAGCCTACAATTGATCCTCCTAATGTTAAGCCTAGTTTTAAAGCAAATAAAGAAGCTGCCATTAATAATCCGGTTGCACGTCTCCCCATCTTCCATTCACCGTAGTCAGCTGTGTCAGTATACATTGCCCACTGGAGGACAGAAACTGAACCAAAGAAGAATTGACAAAAAATATTAAGAATATAAATTAATATGACATTTTCCGGTTGCACAAAAATGAATAAAACTGAAAATACTGCGCTGGCGATTAGAAAACTTGAGTAGGTATTTTTCTTATCAAGTCGTTTTGAGAACCACATTGTTAAAACTGCTCCTATTAAAGTAGCAAAAGTTCCCAGAGTTATGAACGAGGAAGTAAATACTTCATAGGTCAGGTCGATTGTATTACCAAATAAAACAAGTTGTTGATCCTGAATATAATATCTGAAATAATATGCTGTAGAAGAGCCACGCATAACAATGTACGTCAATTGAAATACAGTAGCACCGGCAATTAATAACCAGGGCTTATTCTTAAACAGATCTTTTAAATCCTGTTTAATATTTGTTTTTTGATCTTTCGGAGGATGAACTCTCTCTTTAGTTGAAATAAAAGTAATAAATAGAAGGATTACAGCAATTATTCCAAAAACGCCCATTGTCCATTGCCATCCAGTTTGATCATTTCCATTACCAAAATATTTTACCAAGGACAATGTAACAGCTCCGACAATAAACTGACCGATAAATGCTGCAACGAATCTGAATGTTGAGACTTTTGTACGTTCTAAAGAATTTGGAGTAATAACAGCCATAAGAGATGAATAAGGCACATTTACAGCTGTATAAAGCATTAATAAAACTGTATAAGTGATATATGCGTAAATCAACTTGCCCGATGCATCAAAATCAGGAGTGGTAAAAGTTAGAAAACCACCTATTGCAAAAGGGATCGCAAATCCGGCAATATAAGGTCTAAACTTTCCCCATCGAGAATTTGTCCTGTCAGCTATCATACCCATCATAGGGTCATTCACAGCGTCCCATATACGGGTTACGAGAAACATTGTGCCCATTGCTGCAGCAGAAATACCGAAGATATCAGTATAGAAAATGGGTAGGAAAACAATGAATGTTTGGAAGAATAAATTAGAGGCCGTATCGCCTAAACTGTATCCGATCTTTTCTTTTAAGGAAAGTTTAACGGACAAATTTTTTAACGCACCTGCATTATTACCCGCAGGCTGTACTTCAGTGTCGCTTTGCACAAGGCACCTAAAAGATTGTGTTTAATTGTTATTTATTTTACATGCAAAATAGTTTTTGCTAAATCTTCGTCCCGGGAGGAACTACCAACCATTACTTCAAAGTCTCCCGGTTCAACAACAAATTTCATATCTCTGTTTGTAAAAGCTAAATGTTCAGGTAAGATAGGTAAACTAACCGTTTTAGATTCACCAGGATTTAACTTTATTTTATTAAATCCTTTTAATTCTTTTACAGGTCTCGTTACCGAACTAACAAGATCACGGATATACATTTGAACAACTTCTGAACCTTCACGGGTTCCTGTATTTTTAACATCAACCAAAACTTTAGTAGAATCTGAAGTTCCAATGTCATTGTTTTCAAGTCTTACATTATTAAAACTAAAATCAGTATAACTTAGACCAAAGCCAAAATAAAATAAAGGTTTTATATCCTGTGAAATATAATCCACAAATTGAGCACTTCGTTTGTGATTATAATACATTGGTAACTGACCTGCAGATTTAGGAACAGTGATAGTTAATTTCCCGGATGGATTTACATCGCCAAAAATAACATCTGCAGCAGCTGTTCCTGTTTCCTGCCCCATATACCATCCCTCAATTATTGCCGGTACTTTTTCAACAAGCTTGTTAATTGAGAGAGGACGTCCGTTCATCAAGTACACTACAACAGGCTTTCCTAAAGCTATAATTGATTCTGCCAGTTCGTTCTGTTCGCCGAACAAATCCAGAGTCATATTATCGCCAATGTGTTCTTTTGCCCAGGCTTCACGGCAAAGATGTTCATTCTCACCCAAGGCAAGAATAATTACTTCTGCTTTTTTGGCAATTTCAACTGCTTCTTTGATTAGTCCGAGATTTTCTTCTCTTGAAGCAAATTTAATCTCGTGGTTTTTCCAGTTGAAATAACTTGTCGTTGTATTAGTAGTTAACTTGCAACCCTGGGCAAACAAAATTTCAGTGTTATTTCCGACTTTATTCTTAATACCATCAAGCAAGCTTACTTTTTCATAAGGTTCCCCGGAATATCCCCCAAAATATAAATCCTTGGCACACGGACCGATAACGGCTATTTTCTTATATTTATTTTTAGAGAGTGGGAGAAGAGCATTGCCATTTGTGCCGGGATGTACTTCGTTTTTTAGTAATACGATAGATTCCCTTGCTGCCTGTAAAGCTAATTCTTTATGTTCAACATTTTTACTTACTTCAATGGCTTTATCAACATTTATATATGGATTTTCAAATAAACCAAGTTCAAATTTCAATTTTAAAGATTGAGATACGGCAGTATCAATATCTTCTAAATTAACTTTTCCTTCTTCCAGCAGTTCAATTAAATGATAGTAATAATTAGACTTTGGAAATTCAAATTGAACACCGGCATTGAATGTAACTGTTGCAGCATGTTTTTCATTCTCAACAACGGATTCCTTTAATAGAGTCTGGTCTATTGCAAAATAGTCTGCAACTACCATTCCTTTAAAACCCCATTCATCTCTTAAAACATCTTTGAGTAACCATTTATTTGTATGAGAAGGAACTCCATCTATTTCATTATAAGAGGGCATCACGGCAGCAGGTTTTACTTTATCAAGACACATTTTAAATGGAGGCATATGATAGTCACGTAATACACGTAATGAATAATTTGCCGGACCCTGGTTTTGACCGCCCTCGGGTTCTCCATGACCTAACAGATGTTTCAAAGTAGCTGCAACGTGATTATCAATCACAGTTCCATCATCACTTCCCTGAAAACCTTTAACAGCAGCACAACCTAATACACCATTTAAATAAGGATCTTCGCCGTAGGTTTCTTCTACTCTTCCCCATCTTGGATCACGGCAAACATCAATTACCGGTGATAAAGCATGATGTGTTCCTCTTGAACGCATTTCATAAGCAATAACTCCATAGACTTTTTCAAGAAGAACAGGATCCCAGGAACACGCAATACCAATTGCCTGGGGAAATACTGTCGAATCAGGACGCATTAGTCCATGCTGACCTTCGTCAACAAAAAGAGTTGGTATACCCAATCTGGTTTTTTCTACAAGATACTTTTGAATTTTATTCCTTAGCTTAACTGTTTCTTTTATTCCCAGTGCAGAAGGATGGACTGAGTTACAACCATTTCCAAATATTTCTTTCATCTTTGCAGGATCATTCAAAACTTCTTCACCGAAGTCCTCGATACCGTCATTCCATAGCCCCATTAGTTGAGCGACTTTTTCTTCTATGGTCATTCGGCTTAATAAATCGGCAACTCTGTCCTCAACAGGTAATTCAGGATTTTTATAAGCAAATAATTCAGAATTTTCCAGAGGCTTACTACTTTTAATTTTTCCTGTCATTTCGGTTACAATCTTTTTAGATTATCCCAGTATATATGAATTTAGAATGTTTTCCAGCATTTCCTGTCTGCCGCTTTTAAGTACCGGCATCCCTTCCTTAATAATATGCTTTTCAAGATCTTCCAAACCAACTTTACCGGATATAATTTTCTCACCGATACCAGAATTAAAGCTGCTATAGCGTTCTTCGATAAAATTGCTTAATGCTTTGTCTTCGATCATTTTATGAGCAATAAGAAGACCTTTTGCAAATGCATCCATACCGCCGATATGAGCATAGAAAAGATCAGTTGGATCATTTGAACTACGCCTTACTTTCGCGTCGAAATTAAATCCACCACTGCCTAAACCATTTTGATTTAATACTACCATCATAGCAAGAGTTGTGGAGTAGATATCAATAGGGAACTGGTCCGTATCCCACCCAAGCAGTAGATCACCACGATTTGCATCTACACTTCCAAGTTTACCTGCGGCAGATGCAACGGCAAGTTCATGTTCAAAAGTTTGTCCTGCAAGTGTTGCGTGATTAGCTTCAATATTTAATTTGAAATGATCTATAAGATCATACTCTCGCAGAAAATAAAGTGTAGCAGCAGCATCAGTATCATATTGATGTTTAGTTGGTTCGCAAGGTTTTGGTTCAATTAAGAACTGCCCTTTAAATCCAATCTTCTTTTTATAATCAAGAGCCATATGAAGGAAGCGAGCCATATGTTCCTGTTCTTTTTTGATGTCGGTGTTCAATAAAGTTTCATAACCCTCTCGTCCGCCCCAAAAGACATAATTTTCACCGTTGAGTTCATAGGTTGCATCAATAGCATTTTTAATTTGCGCACCAGCTAATGCCATAATGTTTGCATTAGGACTTGTGCCGGCTCCTTGAGTATAAATAGGATTACTGAAAAGATTTGCTGTACCCCAAAGCAGTTTAATACCTGTTTCTTTCTGCATTTGTTTTGCGAGGGCAACAATGG
>JAJDNK010000225.1 GCA_022340715.1 bacterium BMS3Abin03
ATTAATGAAAATTGTAGTTGAGAGGAAATTATCTCTGAAGGAAATGAGCATTGGTGTTATCGGTGTAGGAAATGTAGGAAGTAAAGTTGTTAACTTTTCTGAAGCCATTGGTTTGAAAGTTTTGAAGAACGATCCGCCGAAGGAAAGAGCAGGAATCGGGAGCGGCTATGTTACACTTGATGAGGCATTAGCAGCCGACATTATTACCTGTCATGTTCCTCTGAATAAAACAGGAATTGATAAAACATTTCATTTGCTTGGTGATGAGAAACTGAAAAATTTAAAAGAAGGAACAATTCTTTTCAACACCTCAAGAGGTCCGGTCGTGAATAATTCCGCTTTACTTGATTTGATTGATAAAAAAGATTTTACGGCTGTACTTGACGTCTGGGAAGGTGAACCTAAAATAAATACGGAACTTCTGAAAAAAGTATATGCCGGCTCACCACACGTTGCCGGTTATTCTTATGAGGGAAAAGTAAACGGAACAAAAATGATTTACGATGCTTTGTGCAATTTTACCGGGCAGGAGCCGGACTGGAAGCCAAATTTACCGGATGTTGAAAGCAATGAAATAACAATTCCGGATGAAGCAAGTATTGAGGAAAGGCTTCATTATATCTTTAACAAGATTTACAATATCGACCGTGATGATGAGAAGATGAATAAATTAATTGAAATGGATGAGGAAACAGGCGGAAAATATTTTGATGAGTTGAGAAAAACATATCCTTTGCGCCGTGAATTTAATAACTACACTATTAAGATCAATAAAGATGAAATAGAAATGATTGAATTGTTAAAAAGATTCAGGTTTGATGTGAAAGTCAATAATTAATCTTCTTCCTTACCCAGTTTAAATTCAATCGGGATATCCATCTGAACTTTTACCCTTTGTCCCTTTTGCAGTCCCGGTGAAAACCTGTGATAAAAAACAGCAAGCCTTGCGGATTCATCACAGCCGTAGCCGATTCCTTTTATAACCTGAGCGTCCAGAACTTCGCCGTCTCTGTCTATGAATGCTCTTATTGTAACAGTACCTTCTATATGATTTTCTCTCGCCCGTTTCGGATAAGCAACTTTTTTGTAGATAGCTTGCAATCCACCGATGGGTTCAGGCATTACTTCAACACTTAAGTAAAACGCCGGATCTTCCTCAAGTTTTCTTTCTTCTTCTATCATCGGCGGGAGTGACTGTTCGGAACCGGCTTTCTTCTTCAACTTTTTTTCGGTTTCCTGTTTGGTTTGTTTCGACGTATTCATAACTAAGTTATTCTTATCGGGTTTACTGTATGTTAATGGTTCCTTTTCAACATCGAGCATTCCGTCTGTGTAAGATTTATCATCTACATAAGTTCCGGTACTGTCGAAGAAACTTGTCGGCCCATCTCTTTTATTATTTTCAATGCTGAAGGTTTCCTGCAGAATTCCCTTCTCATTATAATTCCTTACCATTCCATCTACCCTGCCGTTAAAATAATAAAGCTCCCGCTTGATGTTTCCGTTTTCCCAGAAGAATTTTGCCCCGCCGTCACGCACTCCGTTTTTATAATGCACAATGGATTCGATGTTGCCGTTATTATAATATTCAATTAATGAGTCTGTCTGGGAATGGACAGCAATTGTAAAAAACGATATTATATAAAGAATTTTTCTGGGCATCGATTTAACAAAAATATTGGCTGGCAAAATACAACTTAATCCTTAGTTATCAGAGGCATTAAGATGGTAACGGTGAAAAATCTTTTTGAAGTAATTATGATAGAACGGTTTTAAAGAGCTTACTTACTTAAGTAACGCCATCGACTTTGTTTTTATTTCATTTGCAGTGATCAATGAATAGAAATAAATTCCGCTTGAAAGATGGTTAGCTGAAAAATAAACACTGTGATAGCCTGAAGATTCAATGTTATCCATCAGCACATTGAGTTCATTTCCAAGCAGATCATATACAATAATTTTTACCTTACTCACTTCAGGCAAAAAATAATTTATTCTAGTCTCTATATTGAATGGATTGGGGTAATTCTGTTCAAGAATAAAATTCGAAGGTGTTTTTGATGAATTTTCTTTAATATCAACTATGGTTCCATAAATCTTACCATTGATTATCGCACCGGTTAAATATCTACCTGCAGTGAGTTCTTCCCAAAATACCCACATTCCAAATTTATCCGAAATGTGTTCAGTGTGAAATAATTCTAAATACTCAACTCTCTTACTTAATACGGTATCTCCCCAAATAATCGTCCAAAAAGTTTCCTTTAGTAACGCATTTTTGGGTCCAGGATAAGGATCACTGCCAAACTTTAATTTGTATGAATACTTATAAGAGGTATAATATGAATAGTCTGGTAACTCTAAACTGTCTATTAGTAATTCGTCTAATGTATCCCCGTCTTCATCTATATCTTCAAAATCGAGCATATAAGAACATCCAGAAAGTGTATCATTCCTTTCCCAGGAAATATAATCAGATCGATCTGGAGTTAAATCATGCCAGTAAGATATTTTTTTGAAATACTTTTTCCCATTTATTATACTGTCAGCAACAACTCGTGTATTAACATACCCAACGTAGTCATCAAAATAGTATTGCCACAAATCTCCAACGTGTAAGGGATTGTAATCGTGGTATTCCTGTTTATAGCGTTTCATAAATTCTTCAGGGACACTATCTAATTTCTTGAATTGAATTTGTGCATTTATATTTGTTACAATACCAAAACTCGTTAATAGGGTTATATATATGAAAGTTTTCATCTTTTACCCTCAATTAAAATTCATTTTATAACAAATTATTGAGTAAAAAAGACGACAGAAATAATGTGATAAATCGCGAACCGAGAATATTTTAATATCAAAAAACTTCACGCCTACATTTCTCCCTAAATTCCTCCTATGACTATACTAATAATAAATAGAAATGCTGATGATAACAACATTTAATAAAATCTTATTAAGATTTAAACGACGTGTAAGTATTTCCGGGCAGGTTTAATCCTTAATAATAAGAGGCATTAAAACAGAAGTAATAAAAATCAGAATTGCAATTCCGAAAAAGCAATACCCGACAAACTGGTCACTGTTCAGAAGCCCGGTTTCATTTAAAAGATAATGCCAGTCGTGGTAAACTTTATTGCCGCCAAGCAGTGGAAGCTTTTGTGCACGTGCATCTGCTGCATAGACACTGATGTTGATAAAATTTTGTCCAAGCCAGAGTAACCCAAATTGTACACCGGTTCTGTAATTGCTCCTTAAGAAAAACAATGCAATGATTGAAGGAATGATTATCTGCATCAGGGTTCCGCCAAGCGTATAAATAAATTTTCCAAAGAGACTGAAAAAAACATGCCCGGCTTCGTGAATAACAAGATCGACGTTATCCATCAGTCCGTAATTGCCCCTGTTCAGTGACCAGTATAGTGCTATCGGAAAAATAATAACCGAAGGAATCCAGCGTTTAATTTCATCTTTGAATGAATATTCTTTGGCCTTTTTCAGGCTTTTTTCAAGGTCACTTTTTATTTCGTTATTCATTTTTTGCTTAATTGAAAATCCCTGTTTAACTTCAAAGCCAAATTAATAATTAACCAATCTGATTCAAAAAATCTAACGGAGGAATGATATGATAAAACACATCTCACTCTATTTAGGCATTTTGCTGCTGTTTTCAGCAAGCATATTTGCGCAGGGTTTTCAAACACCGCGTCCAAGTCCGGATGCAACTGTTTCGCAGTATGTTGGTATTACAAAAATCACAGTGGATTACAGTTCCCCCGGAGTTAAAGGGAGAAAGATCTGGGGTGAGCTTGTACCTTACGGGGAAATCTGGCGAACCGGTGCAAACGAAGTCACTTCAATAACATTCAGCACACCCGCAAAAGTTAACGGCAATGAACTGCCGGCAGGCACTTATGGTATTCATACAATTCCCGGAGAAAGTGAATGGGAAATTATTTTCAGCAATGATACGAAGGTCGATGATCCTATGACTTATGATCAGAATAAAGATGCACTAAGAATAAAAGTGAAACCGGAACCGAATCCATTTACTGAAAGAATGGCTTTTACAATTACCGATATGACGGATAATTCTGCTAATGTTAATCTTATCTGGGAAAAGTTAAAAATTCCATTTAAAGTTGATGTAAACACACAGGAGCTTGTACTTGAGAGTGCCCGTAACTCAACAGGCTGGGGAACATTAATGAATGCAGCAAATTATTGTTTACAACAGAATATGAATCTTGAAGAAGGATACAAATGGATTCAGGCTTCTACCTTGCTCCAGGAAAGCTACTGGAACCTGAGAGTACTTGCGCAATATCAAGCAAAAATGGATAAAAAAGAAGATGCAATTGCAACAATGAAAAAAGCAATCGATCTCGGATCGAAGATGGAAAATGCTCCGTTTGATTTTGATAATATGAAGAAGATGTTAGCTGATTGGGAAGGAATGTAAGTTGGTGTTGAGGGGGAGAAAGTTATATTTTAAAAGTCTACGGTCCGCAGTCTTCAGTTGGCAAATTTAATATGAATTTTGTCGACTGCAGGCTGATGACTGTGGACTACTTCTTACCCGTGGTAAACATTTCTTCTATGAGGAGATCTCCTGCATTCTTCAGAGCAGCAGTAATCATTTTCCACTTTGCATTCGTGGCAGGAAACAATTATTCGGTCGCAATCGAGGTTATGGCAGTTGATGTAATATGACGTCGGCTTTCCACAGAAGTAACATTCTGCAATATGTTTCAATTCTTCATTACTATTCGGATTAACAACTCTACGCTCATCGAAAACGAACATTCCGCCCTGCCAGTGTGTATCAGGGAATTTTTTGATGTAATTAAAAATTCCGCCATCTAATTGATAAACATCCTTAAATCCCTGTTCAACCATGTAGGCAGATGCTTTTTCGCAGCGAATTCCACCGGTGCAATAAGTAACAACGGTTTTATCTTTATAATCCTTTAAATCCTCGTCCACAATTTTTTTCCATTCACGGAAATTTTTCATGGGCGGAGTAATGGCATTTCTGAACTTGCCAATTTTACTTTCATACCCGTTTCGTGTGTCGATGATTATAAAATTTTTTTGTTCTTCGTAAAATTTTAACAGTTCTTCAGGAGATAGTCTTTTCCCTCTGTTCTTGAGTGATACATCAAGGAGATCACCATTAACGATCTGGTTTTTTAAACGGACATGCATTTTTTTAAAGGCGTGTTCATTTGAATCATCTTCTTTAAACCAGATATCTTCAAATACCGGAAAGCTTGTTAAATGCTTTTTATACTTTTCGATATTTTCAATCTTGCCGGAAACAGTACCGTTTACACCTTCTTTCGCAAAGAAAACCCTTCCTTTTATATCATTTGCGGAACACCACTCCAGATGCTGATTTACTAACTCAGCAGGACTTTCTATATCTACATATTTATAGAAGAGAATTACTTTGTAAGAATTCATTGTATAACCAATATTGGCGAATTTTTATTTCAAGGCTGCAAATATAAAGAAGTTGAGTTGATCTTGCAGGATAAATCCGGTGGAATGATATTAATTTAGTATCCAGACATTAAGAGTAAGAATGGTGGAGAAAATAACCCAGATTGAATAAGGCAGTAAGCAGGTTGCAGCAAAGGGACAAAAACGCCAGATCAGCACTACTAAAAGAATCACATTAAACGTTAAAAGGATGGCCTGGAAAAAAGCCAGAGCCAATTGTTGGTTTGTGAAAAAAAGAATGTTCCAGCCGACATTAATGATTGCGTTCAGAATGAATAGCCCTATTATTAATCCGAAATGTTTTTCTCTTGAATACTTGTTCCATACTATCAGGATGGAAACGCAGCATAATGCAAAAATCACGGTCCAGGCTGTCATAATAACAGAACTTGAAGGGGTCCATTCAGGAAGGTTAAGGGTATTATACCAAACTATACCTGATTCTGCAAAATAAGAAGCTGCCGAACCGGTAATTATAACAAGCAACGGAATGATGAAGTAATTGAACCTGAGTTTCATCTGCGGGAAAAATTTTTTTAGAGCATCTTTTCAATTCGAAAAATAAAAATCAGAAGGAAGGAAGCAACACTGAGATTTTGCCGGGAAAATTTGTTGTGCTTTATCAAAAGCCGGAGGTTAGTTAAAGTTGATAAAATCAAAATAATTGAATTATTTGTAAGGCTTGCTAAATGTGACAAAATTTGTCATATTTAAACATAGAATAATTTCATTTCTACTATGCAACTTACTTTAACAGGGGAATACGCCATCAGGGCGATGATTCATCTTGCTTCAGGTAAAGATGATTCAATTTTCCGGATTTCGGAAATCTCAAGCACAAACAGCATTCCTGAAAAATTCTTAAGAAAAATTATTCCCCAACTTTCATATGCAGGTTTGATTAATTCTCAAAGAGGAATCGGCGGTGGAATAAAATTAGGTAAACCCGCTTCGGCAATTACGCCGCTTGAAATTATCGAAGCCGTTGAGGGCGAGATGGCTTTAAATAAATGTCTTATAGATAAAGAATTTTGTTCAAACGAAAGATGGTGTACGGTTCATACTTTATGGTGCGATGCACAAAATAAACTGAGAACGATTCTTTCAAGTAAATCGATTGCTCAGCTTGCTTTTGAAAACGAAGAGAGGAAAAAGAAATTAAATAAATAAGATTTTTCCTGATCAATAAATAACAGAGGAGTTAAACTAAAATGGATCCCGTTCTACTAGCACGTATTCAGTTTGCAATGACTGTAGGATTCCACTTTTTATTCCCGCCTTTAACAATTGGTCTTTCCTGGTTGCTTGTTTTAGCAGAAACATTAGGATGGAAAAAGAAAGACGAGGTTTACGCCACCATCGGTAAATTCTTTGGTAAAATATTGGGGCTGATATTTGCTGTCGGTGTTGCAAGCGGAATTGTGATGGAATTTCAGTTTGGTACGAACTGGGCAGAGTATTCAAAATTTGTCGGGGATATTTTCGGGGCGCCTTTAGCTGCCGAAGGTGTGTTTGCATTTTTTCTTGAGTCAACCTTTTTAGGACTTTATATTTTCGGTCGTGACAGAGTTTCAAAAGGTGTTCATTGGTTTTCGGCTTTAATGGTTGCTGTTGGATCAACCATTTCCGCATTCTGGATTATTGTTGCTAATTCATGGCAGCAGACTCCGGCAGGTTTTATTATTCAAAACGGAAGAGCGGAACTAACAAATTTTTGGGCTGCTGTATTTAATCCTTCAACACTTCCCCGCTTCTTTCATACTTTCGATGCTGCCTTAATTTCCGGAGCTTTTTTTATGGCAGGTGTGTCGGCATATCTGGTTTATAAGAATAAAGGTGCAGAAGTATCCAGAAAAGCTCTCAAGCTTGCGGTAATATTTGGATTAGTTGTATCACTTCTTGAAGTATTTCCTTTTGGGCACGAGCATGGAAAACAGGTAGCGGAAACTCAACCTGAAAAGTTTGCAGCACTTCAGGGATTATATACTTCACAAGCAGGTGCACCAATTGCATTGTTTGCTTTTCCAACCGAGCCGCCACCAACGCTTAAGGCTCCTATTGAAATTCCGGGTTTGCTAAGCTGGCTGGCTTTTGGAGATGTTAATGCTAAAATCAGGGGAATAAACGATTTTTCTAAAGATGATATACCCCCGTTATTTTTAACGTTTGTATCTTATCACAATATGGTTTTATTAGGAATGTTGTTCATTCTATTAATGATCATCGCGGTTTTTAAATTATACAGGAAGACTTTATGGGATAGTAAAAAGTTTTTGAAGCTGCTGGTATGGGCAATTCCTTTTCCTTTACTTGCATGCCAGTTGGGCTGGATCTCTGCAGAGGTAGGAAGGCAACCCTGGATTGTTTATAAGCTTTTAAGAACATCGGAAGCAGCTTCAGTAACCGTTAGCGCCGGGGAGATTTTATTTTCGATAATTCTTTTTGCTCTGATTTATATCTTACTTGGTTCTGTTCTCGTTTACCTGCTTGTTAGAAAAATAAAACATGGTCCCGAACCAATTACAGGGAAGGAGGCATTACAATGATCGA
>JAJDNK010000227.1 GCA_022340715.1 bacterium BMS3Abin03
GACCCAGCCCCCTGTCCTCCACCTGTTTATCGTCCAGCACCTCCTCATCAACCAGATCCGCCAAAGGAGAAAATCAGAAATCCTGAACCGGAAACAAGACCAGGTTCTTCTTATGACAGGAGCCAAAGGGACAAGCTGAGACATTCCGGAAGCAGAAACAATACAGATCAAAGGAATAGATAATGAAATCAATCATAACTCTAACAACTGCAATAATTTTTTCGATCACAGGTTTTGCTCAGAACTATAGTGATGCAATTTTGCTAAGCGAACCCGGATTATACAGCAGCGCCCAGGCATTGGGAATGGGAAATAGTTACACTGCATTAGGTGGCGATTATTCTTCCGCAGTATTCAATCCTGCTGGTTTGGGTCTAGCAAAAAAAATGGGATTATCCATCGGTTTTAACATAAATTCATTCAATAATTCAGCTACTTTTTTTAATAATACAAGTAATCCGTCTCAGAGTACATTTAATTTTACACAGCTTGGTTTTGTTTTTCCTGTTCCCACCGTTCAGGGAAGCCTGGTTTTTGCACTTGGTTATAACAGAAACAAAGAATTCAATTCTTTAGCCGAGTTCGATGGATTTAATAACGGTAATACTTCAATGATCAAATATCTCACCGGTGATTATAATGCAGAAATTCCAATCACTAATCATTTAGGTTTGGCTTACGAGATCCAAGATTCAATGAAAAATTACATAAAAGATACAACCTTAGTCAATGGATTACTGAATCAGAGCGGAGATAGAAAAGCCAAAGGAAGAATAAGCAATTGGTCTTTCGCTGCCTCTATGGAAGTGGCAAAAGATCTGTTCGTCGGTGCAACACTTGATATTCTTTCCGGGAACTACAAAAGAGACAGAAATTATTATGAAGATGATACACAAAACAATTACACAGGTAACCTGGTTCCTGGTGATCCAACAACAAATGATTTTCAGACATTTTATTTAAATGATATCATCGACTGGGATTTGAGTGGATGGGATTTCAAACTTGGCGTATTATATAACTGGAGAGATTTTTTCAAATTCGGCGCCGATATAAAATTCCCGAGCCATTATACTATTAAAGAAAGTTATTACGTTTCTGCAACCAGCGATTTTGGTTCGGGTACATCATTTATGATCGATCCAGTAGTAGATGATGTTGAATATAAAATTCAAACTCCATACGAGTACTCTATGGGTGCATCTATTAAAGAAAGGATGGTTACCATAAGTGCTGGTATTAGAATGATCGATTACACACAAATGGAGTTCACAGATGGTTTTGATAACCAATACAGAATTGAAAAAAATGCGGAAATAGATGATTTATTCCGCTTAGCTCCAAATTATAATATCGGAGCTGAAGTGGAGCTTCCAAAAATACCTGTAACTGTAAGAATTGGTGGATTGTATATTAAATCGCCTTATGCTGATGACCCGATAGAATTTGACAAAAAATATATAACAGCGGGATTTGGTGTAATGCTCGGTGAAAATATGAGAATCGATCTGGGATTTGCCCACGGCTGGTGGAAAGATGTTATCGATAATTACGATTCGCAGGTTTCAAGAATCCAGCAGGATATAAGTGTAAATAATCTGATGCTCAACGTAACAACAGGTATAGATTAATCTTTTTCGGTTTATGAAAGCTTGTCTTTACTAAGATTTCAATTGAAATCTACTCCGTACATTTATATCTTTTATGTCATGTCAATAAAAATATCTGGTATTATCAATGATATTAACAGGCAATTTATAACCGTCAAAGTCCCTGGTGACCTATCTAACAACAATTAATATCCATTATATACTATTGAAGAAGATTTGTATCTTTACTTTCATAATTGTATAAATTTGCGGCATAAAAAGGCGACATAATTGAGCTTATTCGACACTAAAGTTAATCTTCAGTCATCCAGAGCAGAACAGGATTTTAACTTTTTCATAAATAATAACCGGAGAAAATTCACTACAGATTCACTGATCAGTTTTGCATACCCGGTAAGAAATATTGATCTCATAAATTCTATTGATTCAATCCAGGAACGGTTTCCCAATTTCATTTTCATAAAGAGACCACAAAAGAATTATTCTTTTATCGCAACCGAACCATTGATCAACCTGAAATTCGACCAGATCAACTTCACACAACTAGAACCTGTAATAACAAAATTGAATTCATCGTTAATTAGCAATTGGACTGAGTATGACCTGGTAAATATTCCTTTTATAACCGGCGGAACCAAATTCAATTCTAAAGGTGAATCGGATGAATGGAACGACTTCAGATCATTTCATTTCTTTGTGCCGAAAATAATTTTTCTAAGAGATGGTGAAAAATCTTACATCATTAGCAATCATAAAATCTCTTCTGATTTAAATGAAGAAAAATTACTTGGGGGTTTTTCAGAAGTTTTATCATTTGCGAGATCATTAGAAAACAATAAAAACGGAAAACTAAATTCTGCGCCTGGTGCAAGTAAATTAATGAAAAACAATAAAGCACAATGGGAAGATTTAGTAAACGAGTCTTTAAAACAATTAAATTCCGAATTCACAAAGGTGGTTCTTTCAAGAAGAATTGAAGTGGAAACAAAAAACGGAATGGACTGGCATACTTGTTTCCAAAAGCTTGAATCAGAAAATACAAACGGCTACCTGTTCTTATTTAAATCAGAAGATTCTGCATTCTTCGGTGCATCACCGGAAAAATTCCTTAGTATTCATTCAAACAAAGTAGAGATTGATGCTTTAGCAGGAACATCTTCCTGCGATAGTAAAGCTGTTGAAGAATTGTTAAATGATAAAAATCTTCACGAACATAAAATTGTAATCGATTTTATAAGAAATGCTTTGTCGGATTATGCATCTAAAATTGAAATCGATAAACAACCGAAAATCAAAAAGCTCAGGAATGTTAATCATCTTTATTCAAAAATTGATGCTGAATTGAATTCAAGAAAAGATGTACTAAAACTCATCGATGCTTTATTTCCAACTCCGGCAGTTTGCGGATTACCAAAGCAACGTGCATTCCAGGCGATAAGTGAACTGGAGAAATTTGATCGTGGTTTGTTTTCCGGTTTGATCGGCTGGATTGATCCCTTTATGAACTGTGAATTTACTGTTGCAATTCGTTCTGCACTTTACAAAGATCATAAGCTTTTTCTATACGCCGGAGCGGGAATTGTAAAAGAATCAGATCCCGAAGAAGAGTTTTTTGAAACCGAATTAAAATTTAAAACCATCTTAAACCTGTTTGATGAATAAAATACCTGTTAACAGGAATTTTATCTGGACAGAAACTTTTGCTAATCAACTTGTCTCGCTGGGAGTAAAATACGCCTGTATTTCTCCTGGGTCACGAAGCACACCTCTTACAATTTCATTTTCAAAACAGAAAAAAATTAAATGCTTTGTACATATTGATGAAAGAGTTTCAGGATTTTTTGCGCTCGGCCTGGCAAAAGCAACAAACACACCGGTTGTAGTTATAACAACTTCAGGAACAGCAACTGCAGAACTCTATCCGGCTATAATTGAAGCATATCAGCAAAGAGTTCCTTTAATAATCTGCACTGCAGACAGACCATCGGGAATGATTAACACCGGTGCTAACCAAACTATAATTCAAAGGAATTTATATCGAAATCATATCAGGTGGTTTAAAGATGTCGAGTTTCGCGATTTATCTGAAAGAAAAATTCAATCGGTAAAAAGAATTGCAATTAAAGCATTTAATATTAGTTTATTACAAAATAAGGGACCTGTACACTTAAATTTTCCTTTCCGAAAGCCTTTGGAACCAGATTCATACACTGAAGAAATCAGTAGTGAATTATTTGATGAAACAAGAAAACCATTAATACTATCAGACAAAACCATTGAACCCGATGGACTCAGAAAAAAAGGAAAACGACTAATAGAGTATGTTTCCGATAAGGTTTCAGGAAATGAGAAAGGTTTGATTATAGCCGGACCGTTGGACTACAATCAAAAATTAATTACGGGATTAAATCAATTATCGAAAGTTACAGGTTTTCCAATTTTATCCGATGGAATTTCTCATCTGAGGTTTAATAACACTGCATCAAACCAAAACGTAAGTGTAAACTACGATACATTTTTAAGATCGGAAAATTTCAGAATAAATCATAAAACAGAATTCGTACTACATTTTGGCAGAACACCAACTTCAACTATTCTTGAAGAGTTTTTAACTTTTTCCAATCCTACAAAATTCATAATTAATGACTACGGTGATCTATTTGATCCTTCAGGTATAACAAAAAAAACAATCAGGTTCGATCCTGTTTTGTTTTGTGAGATGCTGATTGATAAACTAAAATCAAACTCTTTAAAAAATCAAAAGAGTGATTGGCAAAAAGATTTTGAAAAAGCAGATACTTTGGTTGAAGAATTGAAAATCCGTCAGCTAAATAAAGTAGGATTGAAAAATGAACCAAAGGTCATCTCGGCATTATTAAATAATTTACCTAAAAATGCTAATCTTATGATCGGCAACAGCTTACCGGTTCGTGATTTTGAATGGTTTGCTTCGAAGTCTGATAAAAATATTAAAACCTTCTTTAACCGTGGTGCAAGCGGGATAGATGGTGTAACATCAACTGCACTTGGTATTGCTTCAGTTCAAAAGCCGATGATACTACTAACCGGCGATCTGTCCTTCCTTCACGATTTGAATGCGCTGATCTCTGCAAAGGAAACTGGAATTCCGTTAGTAGTTGTATTGATCAACAACAATGGCGGTGGTATTTTTAATGCTTTACCGATTGCATCAAACAAAAAAGTGTTTAAAGATTTTTTCATCACTCCACACAATCTTAATATCGGAAAGATCGTAAAATCATTTGGCCTTGATCATTTTCTAATCAAAGGCAACCTACAAGTCAAGCTGAAGGAAGCTCTGAAGAAGAAATCACTTGTTGTTCTGGAAATCAAAACCGATCCATTACTTTCTAGCAATTTGCGGAAGAAATTCCGGGCGGAGGCAATTAAAAAAATAGAAGAACTTTCAGCTAAATGATTATTCATTCCAGCTCAATAAAAATCAACTTCGAATATTTTAATTCATTTGATCCATCTAAAAAAACCATAATTCTTCTTCATGGATTTACAGGTTCACTTGAAGACTGGCGCCCTGTCTCGTCTTCGCTCGACATGAGCTTTAATTATGTTGGAATAGATTTGATCGGACATGGTAAAAGCGAATCTCCTGAAGAAGTTGAGAATTATTCAGCATCAGAAATTGTTAAACAAATTGATGATATTCTCGCCCATCTTTCAGCAAACAAAACAATTTTACTCGGCTACTCGATGGGCGGAAGAGCAGCATTAAACTTTGCTGTTAAATATCCGGGAAAGGTTGAAGCCTTAGTTCTTGAAAGCACTACACCGGGAATTAAAGATGAAAATCTTCGAAACGAAAGAATTAAAAACGACGAAAAACTGGCAACCTATTTATATAAACATAGCATCGAAGAATTTACAGAGTTCTGGGTAAACCTGGAGATTTTCGATACTCAAAGAAGATTTTCGGAAGAAAAACGCGAACAAATAAGGCTGGCTAAAATGCGAAATAATAAAACCGGCTTGAAAAATTCTCTACTAGGATTTGGTACAGGAAAAATGCCAGCGTTGTTTGATGATCTTAAAAATATCACCTGCAAAACGTTGCTTATTACAGGAGAACTCGATACAAAATTTACAGATATTAATAGTGAACTCGTAAATTTATTTCCGAAAGCTGAACATAGAATAATCAAAAATGCCGGACACAATACTCATCTTGAAGAAACAAAAACTTTCATCAAAACTGTTAATAATTTTTTAAGTTAGGAGAGTATTAAATAAATTCTGAATTTCATTGTCAACTAAACTCTACCTCAATAATAATCTCCAGGTTATCTTCAGCATTACTTTAATGTCTGTGCTTGGAGTAGCAAGCATCACCCCCGCTTTTCCCAAAATTGAAAATGAATTAAATATTTCCGAACAGGAAGTCGGACTTTTAATAACAGTTTTTACTTTACCGGGTGTTATCCTGACTCCAATTCTCGGAGTGCTTGCGGACAGATACGGAAGAAAGCAGATATTAATTCCTTCATTAATTCTTTTCGCAATCGCAGGTACTTCCTGTTTTTTTACAAGGCATTTTGATTTGCTTCTCGTGTTTCGTTTACTTCAGGGAATCGGCGCGGCATCGTTAGGTTCGTTAAATGTAACATTAATCGGTGATTTTTTTAACGGGCGAGACAGAGCTTCTGCAATGGGATATAATGCAAGTGTCCTCAGCATCGGAACTGCAAGTTATCCTGCAATTGGAGGAGCGCTTGCAACTATCGGATGGTACTTTCCTTTTTTACTTCCTTCATTAGCTGTACCGATTGCACTTATTGCGCTCTATTCATTGAAAAGTCCTAAACCAGCTAACAATCAGAATCTTAAGGAATATCTGTCCAAAGCCTGGAAAGCCGTAATAGATAAAAAAGTAATTGGAATTTTTATAGCCAGCATTTTTACATTCATAATTCTCTACGGATCTTACCTGACCTTCTTCCCTTTCCTTCTTGATTCGGATTACTCGGCTTCACCTTTAATCATTGGTTTATTGATGTCTACAATGTCATTAACAACAGCAATTACATCCTCACAACTTGGCAGTTTATCCGTAAAATATTCTCAAAAGGTTCTGTTAAAAATTGCATTTATTATTTATGCTTTATCTATGATTTTAATTCCCTTAATCCCTCACTTATGGTTAATGATTATTCCATTAATATTTTTCGGAATTGCACAGGGACTGAACATTCCAAGTTTACAGACTATGCTTACCAATTTAGCTCCTGCGGAGAACCGAGCAGCTTTTATGTCCTTAAATGGAATGGTTTTAAGATTGGGACAAACAATCGGTCCTTTAATAATGGGATTTGTTTTTGTCCTATCTGGGATGACGGGTGTTTTCTTCGCAGGTGCTGCTTTTGCATTGCTAATGTTTGTGTTGATATTGATTATGATCAATTAGGATAAAACTTTACAAATAAGAAATCCCATCAAATGTACGAACCCCATAGGAGTTCAACAACCAGTTATTCTATTTTCTTTGCCGCCATATCCTGACCGTTCTGATGTAATATCAACTTTTCTATGTCCCCGTTTTCATTCTTTACAAAAGTGATCTGTGCGTTAACAACTTTTAGATAATATTCTAACTCAGATTTAGGAAATATCTCAACCTTTGGCTGCCCTGTTGCCTGTGCAAAAAGCTTATCATCTTCTTTTGTAACCGTAATTATAAACTGCGGATTCAATTCATACTTCCCTGCTAATAAATCATAGACTTTCGGATCCACTTTCACATCTTCAGGTATAGAAACTTCAACTCCCAGTTCTTTTAATTTTTCAATGCCGTTATCATTATGAGGATTAATTTCAATGGACTTTTTATAATTGATTATTGCATCTTCTTTATCCCCATTCATCATTAACGCTTCCCCATAGCTGTCATACACATTAAATGACTCCGGGTAAGCTTTTATATTTAATTTAAAGATACCAAGTGCCTTTTTATTTTGTTTTTTGTTCAGATAACTATACCCCAGCATATTCATTAACCGCTCGGGTATTTTTTCTCCATCCTCAATTTTTTTACTATAAAAATCTTCAGCATCTTCAATTCCTTTTTCCTTCAGAATTTCTGCAAAACTGAGCAGCAATGGTTTTTCCGGCAACTCATAAGGCTGATCATAAAGAATATCGATTATCTTATTGCTTATCCCATCCAGATCTGTACCTCCGGTATTATTCAAAAGAACAATTAAATCTTTGCTGTTGGTAATTCTTAGTATCAAAGCATTAAAACCGTTTATTGAACCTCCATGCCGTATTATATTTAGTGAATCATCCACATTATCAAAATGTTTTTTATCTAATGTCCAGCCGTAACCATAGCCATCGGCAAATGATGGTTTGGCATACGGAGTAAACATTTTATCCAGGTATTCTTTGGAAAGAAGTTTCTCAGTATAAAGCGCCTGGTCCCAGAGATATAAATCCTCAACAGTTGAATAAATAGAACCCGCAGAATAAGGAACCGACATATCGAGATAAGAAGTGTTAAAATAATCAGTTCCTACTTTATCATAGCCCGAAGCCCGTTTGGGAATTATTACCTCAGTATGATCATATCCTGAATTCTTCATTCCAAGCGGTTCAAATATTTTTTC
>JAJDNK010000243.1 GCA_022340715.1 bacterium BMS3Abin03
ATATATAAAAGCTATTGAATCAACAGGGGATAATTCCGTCTACAGAATTTTAAACCTGAAGCAAGATCGTTCTTTGGGATCAGTAAGACAGAACTCGAATTTTAATGCATACTTCTTACAACAGGATTTGTTTGGATATTCTGCAATAAAACCAAGAGCGTTTCAGGATTATATGGATGTATTGCAGCAAAATCCTGCTAACCCTACTTTGGGGCGAATGACAAATGTAAAATATCTAGTATTTGATAGGGCAGTAAACTCACCTGCATTTAAATTGATTTATTCCGGTAACAAGAATTTTGTATATCAAAATATGAATGTGTTACCAAGAGCTTATTTTGTTAACCACGTACAAACCCGTACTGCAATTCAGATTCTTAACTCAGTTAGAGACAACAAGTTTGATCCCCTCAATGTTGCCTTCATTGAGAATGATTCATTAACTGTGGATAAACCAGACAGCACAGCTTTTGTTAAAATTGATTCTTATGAAGACGAAAGTATAAATATCAGTGTGAATGCAAGCGGGAATAATTTTCTTTTTATCGGGGATACTTATTATAGCGGAAGTACTGAGTATAAAATTCCAATTCTCAATATTCCTATATTTACATCGCATAGATGGAGAGCATATATAGATGGGAATGAAACCAGAATTTACAGAACAAATCATGATTTCAGGGGAATAGTAGTGCCAAAAGGAAAACATCAAATCGAATTTTCATATTTACCTGAATCGTTTGTTGTTTCAAAATATTTTGCTTTAATATTAAGCTCGTTGTCGTTCGCAGGATTAATTTTTGGTATAATTCTCATTCGGAAACGAAAGCCGGATACGAAACAAGACTAAATTTGCTTGCAAGAGAAAAATAACATAAAGACCAAGATCGACTTTTCTTCAGAGTCATTCAAAAAATACTTTACCAATACTTCGTGGCTTTTCTTCGAAAGAATCCTCCGTATAATTATCTCTTTTATTGTTACAATTTATATCGTTAGGTATCTGGGTCCCAAGGATTTTGGTCTTTACAGTTATGTGATCAGTTTTTCCTGGTTGTTCGGTGCCTTCAGCACTTTGGGATTAGAAGCAATAGCAGTACGTGAAATAGTTAAGTATCCAGATAAACAAGAAGAGATTAATGGAACAGTTTTTACACTCAGACTTCTTGGAGGGATAATTGCCATTGTTCTGATAGCTTCAACTGTTTTTATAACTGGTGAAGAATTTTATACATCAATACTTATTCTCATTGCTTCGGTATCATTCATCTTTCAATCATTTTCCGTAATTGAATATTTTTTTCGTGCAATTGTTAAAGCAAAATATAATGCCTATGCATTAAGCACCTCAGTTATTTGTTCCTCATTGCTTAAGATATTATTAATACTTATCAAAGCTCCACTTATATATTTTATAATCGCTTTTTCATTTGAGTATTTTGTGCTTGCCATTGGTTATCTGCTGGTATATAAGCGAAATAAACTTAGTGTATTTAACTGGAAATTCTCAAAACATCTTTCAAAGAGTTTGCTGAAAGACTCCTGGCCTTTAATGCTTTCAGGTATTGTTGTTATGATATATATGAGAATCGACCAGATTATGATAAAGAACATGATAAATGATGAAGCTGTTGGTTATTATGCAGCATCAGTAAGATTATGTGAAGCATGGTATTTCATCCCGGTTACTCTCTGCAATTCTATATTTCCTGCTATTGTAAATGCAAAAAATGTAAGTGAGCAATTTTATAACAACCGTCTCCAGAAACTTTATGATCTGTTAGCATGGCTTGCGATTGGAATTTCTATACCGGTTACAATTTTTTCTCGTCAGATAATCAGTATTTTATATGGAACTGAGTATATAAATTCCGCACCTGTCCTTACAATCTATATCTGGGCAGGTGTAGCGGTTTTTCTTGGTGTTGCAAGTAGTCAGTATCTTATAAATGAAAATCTTACCAAGCTCGCATTTGTCAGAAATCTTATCGGTATGATAGTTAATGTTATTTTAAATTTTCTACTTATTCCCGGATATGGTATTATTGGAGCGGCTATTGCAACTCTGATCTCATATACATTACTTTCGTTTGTTCTTTCATTTAAGAAAGATTTTTATCAACAATTTAAAATGATGTTAAAATCAGTTTTTTTAATTACATTTTTTCAATATATAACAAATGTCGTTATCAATAAAAGAAAAAGTTAAAGCAATTACGAAATTGCTATTTGAACCCAAAGTGTTTTATAAATTTATTTCATTCCGGGCATTTGGTTATATAATGGAAACCGGATGGTTACCTTCTTTTAAATCAGGAAAACCAGTTGACTTTAACTTGGAACCAATTCCATGGTTCACTTATGCAGCAATAGACTTTCTGAAAGGGAAGTTAAATAAAAATCTTAGTGTACTGGAATTAGGCAGCGGCAACTCTACATTTTTTTTCTCTGAAAGAGTAGCGGATATTACTTCACTTGAACATAGCAAGGTATGGTATCAGGAAATTCTTAATAAGATTCCCAGCAATGTTGAGTTGATATTTACCGGATCAAATACTGCTGAAGAATATTTAAAACCGATATCAAAAACTGATAAAAAATTTGATATAATAATCATTGATAGTATTTTCAGAAACGAGTGTCTGGTTGAATGTCTGAATTACTTAACTGATCAGGGAATAATCATTTTTGATGACACGGAGAGAAATGAATATTTGGAGGGAATTGAATTCGCAGTAAAGGAAGGTTTCAAAAAGTTGGATTTTTCAGGCATAGCTCCGGGAATATTTTTCAGGAAGTGCACTACCATTTTTTACAAAGAAGACAATTGTTTTAATATCTAGCTGATATGTACAAAAAGTTTAAACAGTTTGTTTACAAAATATTAATTCCTTTCATGCGTATCTGGAAAAAACTACACATGAGTTATTATTTGTTAACGCATAAAGAGATTAAAATAATTGTAGGGGCCGGCCCAACAAAATATAAAGGGTGGTTTTCTACTGATATTGTAACTCTTGATGTTACTAATGAAGATCACTTTGAAAAATATTTCAAAAAGAAAAAGATAAATAAAATATTAGCTGAACATGTATTAGAACATTTGACAGAAAAAGATCTTGAACTTATGGTAAGGAATTTTTATAGATATTCATCTGATGGGGTGAATATTCGGATTGCAGTTCCGGATGGATTTCATAAGGATAAGAGTTATATAAATACTGTACAACCAGGTGGAACAGGTGAAGGGGCCGATGATCATAAGAATCTTTTCACGTATCATTCGTTATCTGATTTATTTGAGAAAGAAAGATTTAATCCTGTCTTGGTTGAATACTGGGATGAAGAAGGGAATTTTCATCCGGGCTATTCGAATGATGAGAATGGTTATGTTTTAAGATCATTTAAAAATGATAAAAGAAATACAGATGGAAAACCTGAATACACTTCCCTGATTATCGATTTTCGAAAAAAATAATATTTGATGTTCTACTAATGAATCTAGCAACAATTATTTTATTCGTTTATAACCGTCCTTGGCATTTACAACAAACATTAAAAGCTTTGAAGCAAAACACGTTAGCTGAAAAAAGTGAATTGATTATTTATTCTGACGGGAATAAGGACAATGTTGATGAAGCAGATGTGTTGGAAGTAAGAAAACACATTCATGATATCAAAGGATTTAAGAATTTAGAGGTTATTGAAAGAGAAAGAAATTTAGGCTTAGCAAGTTCAGTTATTAAAGGTGTTAGTGAAGTTTTAAATACAAGGGATAAAGTAATTGTTCTTGAAGATGATGTTATAACAGCTCGTGCATTTCTTACATTTATGAATAATGCGTTGGAATTTTATCAGACCGATAAAAATATTTTTTCAGTTTCTGGTTATACTTACCCGGTTAATATTCCAGCATCATATCAGGAGGATGTTTTTATTTCTTACAGAGCATCATCCTGGGGATGGGCTACCTGGAAGGATAGATGGGGAAAGGCAGATTGGGAAGTGCAAGATTTTAATGATTTTGTAAAGGATAAAAACGCTCAGAGATTATTCAATCGCGCGGGAGAGGATTATACACCAATGCTATTTTCTCAAATGAGAAATAAAATTGATTCGTGGGCGATCAGGTGGGCGTATTCACATTTTAAAAACAATAGCTATTGTTTATTTCCGATAAAACCACTTTGTAAAAACATCGGTACCGATAGCAGCGGGACTCATTCTGCAACAACAAAGAAATTTGATGTTAAGTTACAGGACGTTGGAGATCAAATAAAGTTTACCAGAAATATCGAAATAAATGAAGAGATTATGCAAAATATCAGGAAATTTTTTCAACCATTAGTTTTTAGAAAGATTCTAAACACTATTAAAGGATTTTAATTACAAATGAATGTTACCTGTAAAATATGTAGCAGTGAATCGAAATATGTTTTTTCTGCAACTGTACTTCAAAAATATGATGTAAAATATTTTCATTGTCCAGAGTGTGGATTTTTACAAACCGAAGAACCATACTGGCTTGATGAAGCATACAGTTCTGCTATAAGAGCGGAAGATACAGGTTTAATGAAAAGAAATTATCTTCTGGCCGAAAGAGTTTCTGTGCTGATTAAATTTTTTTTCAATAAAAATAATAAATTCCTTGATTATGCAGGTGGATATGGAATTTTTGTTCGCCTCATGCGTGATATTGGTTATAACTTTTATTGGAACGACCCTTTTGCCAAGAATTTATTAGCGCGTGGTTTTGAATACAATACTAAAGATGATATTGAATTGGTCACAGCATTCGAATGCTTTGAACATTTTGTTAATCCGCTTGAAGAGTTAGATAAAATATATAAAATATCTGATTCGATACTTTTTTCTACACGGATTTTTTATGGTAAACCTCCAAAACCTGATGAATGGTGGTACTACAGTCTTAATGCAGGTCAGCATATTTCTTTGTACTCAAGACAAACCCTAAATTATCTTGCTGATAGATTTAATCTTTATCTAAATACAGACAATAAAAGCTTTCATTTATTTTCGAAGAAAAAAATTAATAATACATACTTCAATATGCTATTAAAATTAAGTGTTATGGGATTATCGAAACTGACGAGTCTTAATGTGAAAAGTAAAACTGATTCAGACTTTGAACTATTATCAAATAGAAAAATTACCGGTTAATCTTTATTTAAATGTTTATATACTTTAACAAACGAGTTGTAATAATTACTTTGATTTAAAGTATCCATTCTGTTTTTTGAATTCTCCAAATTCCTTTCTTTAAATCCCTCATCAAAAAGTCCTTTGATTATTTTCTCTTTTATTTCGTTCTGATCATTCGGATTGAAAAGGAATTCATCATTTCTCATTGTTTCAGGTAACGATGTAACATTAGAACATATTACAGGAACTTTATATCGCATAGCTTCATACAACGGGCCACTTCCGGCTTCATAAAGTGTAGGAATAACTACGAGAGAGGTATTCTTATATAAACCAATCAAGTCTTCTTCAGGTACAATACCTAAAAAGTGAGCAATCTCCGATAGATTAAATTCTTCAATTGATGTATTAATATTTCTAAAGTAATTCGTTTTATTACCTGTGCAAACAAGTTCAATTTCAAGTCCCTCATCTTTAATGCTTTTCAAAACACGAATTAACATTAAATGATTTTTATGTCTCCAGGTAGCTGCAGGATAAAGCAAGTAATTTTTCTTAAGTGCGTATTTTTTTGATAACTCATCCCATCCGGTTTCTTTTTTTGAGAGGAACCAGCTTTCTGCAAAGGGAGGAGAACAAACCGAGATTTTTTCTTCATCAATTCCGAAAAATTTTACGATGTCATTTCTTACATGATTAAAGGATACAATAATATGATCTGAATCAAAAATTGCTTTGCTATTGTTGATTTTTCTATGTCGTTTTTCTTGTGTACTGAAGAATTCAGGATAATGATACTCCTGTAAATCATGCATTGTAATAATGACAGGTATTCTACATTTATAAATTGGGGAATATTGAACAGGGACATGAAATACAGAGATATTTTCAGATTCAATTACTTTTTTGTATGGATTGATCCCGGTTGAAAAATTCTTAATCTTCTCCCAGAATTTGTTCGCAGAGGAGTTTTTAGTAAAAATCATAGTCAGATTGTAAATAAAATAAGCAATAGAATATCTGATTTTTATGGAAAATTTATTCCTATCAATAGTTCGCACTTTGATTTTGGTATTATTCTGAAATTCAACCAACCTGTTTTCTATTTCTTTGGTCGTAATAACAACAACTTCTTCAATTTCTTCTGCCTTAATTATTTGTCTTAGAATGCCAATTGAGTAAGTATAAATTCCCCCCGCAGAAATTGCAGTATGATGAATGTAATATCCTATTTTCATTTTAATGATTTATTGCCCCAGATTTTTATAATAAATATAATTTCCGTTTTTTTCATCGAAACCGGTTTTATTAAAACCTAAAGATTCATATAAATTCTTAGCAACTAAATTATCCGGATGAACTTTTAACATCAGGTTTTTTATTCCATTCAATTTGCAGAATGCAAATGCATGGTAAAGAGTTAATTTTGATAATCCGCTTTTTGAATATTCTGAAGATATCCAAACTCCATAAGATGGAATTTCATAGCCCTCATCAAATCCTCTTAACATATAAAAACCAGCCAGTTCATTATTGATAAATAATCCAAAGTATTTATCCAGCTTAGTTTGTTTAAGAATATTTTCAATAGATGTTATAGAAAATTCGAAGGGTGTAAAGTGCTTTAGATAATCTTTTTTTTCTTGTGACAGTTTATTTGCTAAATCTTTAGCTACATCAGGAGTAAGTTCTTTGATCTCTATATTTTTAAGAAACATTGTAAAAGCTTTTAATTTTACCAATAATGTAATCAACATCTTCATCCGTCAAGTCGGGATAGCTGGGAAGATTAATTCCTCTTTTACCTAAATCTTCTGCTACAGGATAACTTTCTTTTTCAAAGTACATGGGCATTGTGTGAACAGGATGAAATGTTGGACGGGTTTCAATTCCGTTTTCAGCAAGAAAATTTCTAAGCTTTGTTCTTTCTTTTTCAGAATTTACTAATATAGTAAACATCCAGTAAGAGTGTTTAACGTTTCCGGTTTCCTTGTGGTAATCGATTCCTAAAACTTTGATACCATTTATGTAATTTTTTGCTAATTTTCTTTTTCTTTCAAGGATATCTTCGATTCTTTCTAATTGGGCACATCCGATAGCTGCACAAATGTTTGTCATTCTATAATTGTAGCCGATAATATCATGAAAGTATTCTTGGTCTCTTGCTAAGCCTTGTCCTTTTATCCTTATTGCCATATTGTAGGTTTCCAGATTGTTTGTACAAACCATTCCCCCTTCACCGGTTGTAATTGCCTTATTCCCGAAAAAACTAAATGTGGCTACATCACCGAATGAACCTACGTGTTTGCTGTTGTAATTAGTTCCGATCGCTTCTGCACAATCTTCAATAACATATAAATTATTTTTAATTGCAATCTTTTTTATTGAGTCCATATCGCAGGGATGTCCATAAAGATGGACTGCCATTACAGCCTTAGTTTTACCTGTAATCTTCTCTTTAATTTTTTTAGGATCAATTTGCCAGGTAACTGGATCGGAATCAACGAAAACAGGTTTTGCTCCGGCATAAGTGATTGCATTAACAGAAGCTATATAAGTAAAGGTTGGTACAATAACTTCATCTTCTTTACCAACGCCCAAAGCCAAAAGTGCAACATGAAGAGCAACAGTTCCGTTAGATACTCCGGCTGAATACTTTATGTTTACCAACCTGGAGAAATTATCTTCAAAATTTTTTATAAATTTACCTTTGGAGGAGATCCAGGTAGAGTCAAGGCATTCATTCACATAGTTCTTCTCATTGCCGGATAAGTTAGGTTGATAAACAGGATATTTGTATTTCATCTTTTACCGGGAATAAAAAATTATGTTTTGTATTGAACTAAATTTAACCTAAATGGGTATTTGTACAAAATTGATATGTCTGTTGAACTACAATAAATATTTATACGAACAATAATTTATTACTAACTGAGTTAAAAAAAGGAATAAATTAATCCAAAGAGTTGTTAAGATAAGGATTTCTTGTAAGCCTGATTATTTCATATCCATTCTTCATCAAAAATTCAGGTTCAATGTTAGTTTTGAAAATAATTGAGACTAAAAAAGTCGGCGGGAATAACCGGAATTTCCAAAGAAAATTTCTTAAACGTATTTGATTTTTAACCTTGCTAACCAGTTTGTCATTTTTCTCTTTATACTCAAATCCTAATCCATCTCTGTAGTAATCGTTCACACATTTAAAGACGATGTAAGGTAGATTCAATCCTAAAGCAATCTTTTCAATTTCTCTCTTTGAAAGAGAGTACTTATAGTTTCCGGAAGGTTCATATAAGTCATGCATTTTGCCTTTAAGTTTTTGTAACAGCCAGTTTCCAAATCTTTCTACAAAAGAAGCATTAATAAATCTATCGTAAGGCTCAATTAACATTACCCCAACTTTACATACTCTCAGCATTTCATACAAACCAATATATGGTCTCGGCAGATGATGAAAAGTTTCTTTGCATAGTACAAAATCGAATGTCTCATCCTTAAATGATAACGATTCAAGATTTTCTCCCGAGTAGTTTTCTATATATCCAATTTCTTTCCCTTTCTTTAGAAAATGATCATCAACATCTGAAGCGATAACTTTATGTACTTTTGATTGGATATACTGTGCATCGCTGCCGTAGTAAAAATCTCCTGTTGTAAGCCATTCAGATTGAGGATACTCGTGAAGTAATGGGTCTATACAATTATATAATCTTTCCAACCGCCATCGGTTAACGGTGTTATGATTTAGCATTAGCTCACATCTGTCTTCAGGATAATTTTTCAGGTGGTCAATTTGATGTTGGTAACTGCTGGTATGTGTATTCATATTACTATTCGAACATTATATAGATTAAAGATAAATAAATGATTTTACGATTCCATTTTAATTTCTAAAGATATTCTTCTGCTAACAAGTATTTAATCAAGATTTTCTTGTAATCTAAATTTAAGTCTGTAAAAATTTTAAACTAATTTATCCAGAAGTTCCCTCATTTTTTCAGCAATCACTTGTCTCTCAAAACCTTCAACATACTCCTTATCGGTTTTGAATGAATCATATTTGCTGAAGAGACTGTCACAATTTTCTTTATAACTCAGCATCATACCCGCATTTGCTTCTTTTAGTATGTTTTTCACTTCTTCATTATTATCACCGAAGGCAATTATTGGTTTACTACTTCGTAAATACTCAAACAGTTTTCCCGGAACATGTCTTGGTTCTGTTGCACAAACAAGGAGGTAATCCGCATTACAAATTTCTCCAAGCATTTTTCTATAAGTTAGGAATCCTATGTATACAGTATAATTTTCCAAACCGTTTATCTGTATACTTTCTTTTATCACCGGATCAACAGTTCCAATAAACTTTAGTTTAAATTTTTGTCCGTTATCAATCTCCGTTTTCAAATACTGCCAAAAGTTAATTGGATTCTGAAACGAAAAAATGTTACCTGCATGAACAATTACTTTTTCTTCGTTTTTTTCATCCAATATTTCTGATTCTTTGAATTCTTCTTCGCTGTATCCCCAGTAAAGAACGTGAGACTTATCTCTTATGAAATCATATTTTTGCTGGTAATCTTTTCTCATTGTTTCCGTTACAAAAACTATCGCTTTTGAATTTCTCATAACGGATTTTTCTAACTTATTATCGATTGCGAGAGTGATCCTGCTTCTCTTAAAATCCTGGTAGTAAGCAATATCAACCCAGGGATCTATAAATACAGGTACAAAAGGAACATTAAATTTTGATGATAACTTTCTGCCAATTAAATGTGTTGTGTGAGGTGGACCAATAGAAACAATTGCGTCGATCTTTTCCTTTTGAAACAAAGTTTTACCTGATTTTATAGCCGGAAAATACCAGCCTATACGTGCATCCGGAATAAACATATTTATTCTTAACCAGATGGAAAACCTGTGTGCAAAACTCTTATTTGATTTTGAGATTGTTTCTGAAGCAACAAGCTGGTCGGTCGATTTTTTACCCGTAAATTTTTTATAGATGTTGAATGGTTCGTATGATTTTGCACGGATGATTTTAAGATTTGGGGATACGTCATCGACAAAGCTGTCATCTTTATGGGAAAATCTATCTTTATCAACTGTTAATATTATAGGTTGCCATCCAAAGTTTGGTAAGTGTTTTATGATTTTTAAAGGCCAGTGAAGTGAAGCTTTGCCGGATGGTAGCCAGTAGTATGTTATAAATAAAACCTTTTTCATACCTGTTTACACTTTTTGTGCGAACAATTTTACTACGACGGTCTCCCCGTTATGTAAATCGCCTTCTTTGAGAATGATTTTTTTCTTCTCAAGTGAGATAATTTTCAAACTGCTAAAATCTTTTTCGATTTCTTCAACCGAGTATAACATATCAAAATTCTGGGGACCGCCGGTTGTTCTGCCAAGTTGGTCTTTTTCAAATACCTCAAGGATAAGATATCCATTTTTCTTTAGTGTAAATATTATTCCGGGGTGTACTATTTTTCTTATTGTAGGATGAAGATGCAGAAAAATATTTCCTACTGCATCGTACTTGTTTGGAACAAAAATGTAATCTTCCAGGTTACTCAATGTGTAATTAATTTTGACCGAATTTTCCCTGGCAAAGTTTAATGCTTTTTCCCTTGCTGTCCGACTGAAATCAATGGCATCAACCTTCCAGTTCTTGATAGCTGCAAATATCGCATTTCTGCCTTCACCTTCTCCAAGCATTAAAATTCTGCCCGGATTCAGTTTTGTTAGACTTTCTCTGAAATAAATATTTGGCTTAGTTCCATAAATAAAGTTCTTTGGTGAAAATTTCTTATCCCAAAAATCCCCTCCGAAATTATTCATCTTAAAGTTCCTAATATTAATTTAATCGATGCAAATTTAGGAATAAGCATTTCATTAT
>JAJDNK010000246.1 GCA_022340715.1 bacterium BMS3Abin03
AAAAAGAATTGCAACCGAAATTGAATATCCTGTTATTATTAAAGCTTCGGCAGGTGGAGGAGGTAAAGGAATGAGGATAGTCTGGAAGGAAGACGAATTCGATAAAGCCTTACAGATGGCCCAAACGGAAGCTGAAGCAGCATTTGGAAGTCCCGATGTTTATATTGAAAAATTTGTAGAACAGCCCAGGCATGTGGAAATTCAAATTATGGGTGATAGGTTTGGTAACGTTTATCACTATGGGGAAAGAGATTGTTCTGTTCAGCGTCGTCATCAGAAATTAATTGAAGAAGCTCCATCCCCGGCAATTGACAGTGAAATAAGAAACAAAATGGGTGAAGCTGCTGTGCTTGGCGCAAAGTCTGTTAATTACGAGGGTGCAGGTACAATCGAATTTCTTTTAGATAAGAATAAGAATTTTTACTTCATGGAAATGAATACAAGAATACAGGTTGAACACCCGGTAACCGAAATGGCTTATGATGTCGATCTGATAAGACAGCAGATTCTAGTAGCTGCAAACGAAAAAGTTGAAACAAAACCACATAAACCTGTTGGGCACAGCATAGAATTCAGAATTAATGCAGAAGATCCTTTTCACGATTTCAGACCTTCGCCGGGAAAAATTGAATCGCTTCATTATCCTGGTGGATTTGGAGTAAGAATAGATTCGCATATTTATCAATCATATTCAATTCCTCCATACTATGATTCTCTTATCGCAAAATTAATTGTTTGGGGAAAAAACAGATCACATGCACTTGCAAGAGGAAGAAGAGCTTTGGAAGAATTCACAATTGAAGGAATAAAAACTACTATCCCATTTCATTTGCAGGTTCTTGAAGATGAAAGGTTTTTATCCGGAAACTTTGATACTAGTTTTCTGGACAAATTTAAATTAACGGAATCTTAAAATTAACTTTTATTTCAGAGGGAAAAATGGACATACCTGAGAATCTAAAGTATACTAAGGAACATGAGTGGATCCTTGTTGATGGAAATATGGGTACCATCGGAATAACTGAATATGCACAAAGTGAACTGGGAGATATCGTTTTTCTCGATATCGATCCAGATCAAAAAGAAATTGTAAAAGGCGAAACACTTGGAACGATTGAAGCAGTTAAAACGGTGAGTGATATTTTCAGTCCCTTTACCGGTACTATAGTAGAAATTAATAAAGCTTTAACTGATTCACCGGAATTAATTAATAAAGATCCGTTTGGCGATGGATGGATGATAAAAGCAGAGATTAAAAATTCTTCTGATCTTGACGATCTGCTTGATAGTAAAGCTTATAAGGAATTAATTGGACAATAAACAAACCCTCAGAATAATTTCCAATGAAGTCTTACTGAAAAAGCTTTTACTTTTTTAAAACCCGTATAATGCGGGTTTTATTTTTTAATTGTTAAATGCGTAAAAATTGAAAAGTCACGAAACTATTATAATTATCGATTTTGGTTCACAGTTTACACAACTGATAACGAGAAGAATAAGAGAAGCTAATGTCTATTCAGAAATTCATCCCCACTCTGCCGATCCGGCACAATTTGAAGATATTAATCTAAAAGGAATTGTTCTTTCTGGGGGGCCAATGAGTGTTTATGATGATGATGCTATCACTCTAAATCCCTTATTTCTTGAATTAAATGTTCCAGTACTTGGAATTTGTTATGGTCTTCAGCTTCTTTGTTTGAATTTTGGCGGTAAAGTTGAAGCTGCTTCAAACAGGGAATATGGAAAAGCGAATCTGCATTTATTGAATAAGAATTCGCTTTTTAAAGATGTAAATGATAATTCAATTGTATGGATGAGTCATGGTGATTATATAACAAAAGTTCCTGATAGTTTTGAGGTAATTGGTGAATCTTCACATACACCATTTTGTGCAGTTGCTGATAATATAAAAAACATCTACGGTGTTCAGTTTCATCCCGAAGTAGTTCATACTCAGGAAGGGGAAAAAATCATTCACAATTTCCTGTTTGAAATTTGTAAATGCAATGGAGACTGGACTTCGAAAAATTTTATTGAAGAAGAAAAAAATAAGATCAGGACTATAGTTGGAAATACTAAAGCATTATGTGCTCTGAGCGGAGGTGTTGATTCTACTGTTGCCGCAGTTTTAGTTAAAGAAGCAATCGGAAGTAACCTGATATCTATGCATATAGATACAGGTTTAATGAGAAAAAATGAAAGTGCGGATGTTGGAAAGCTTTTCAATAAAAGACTGAAATTAAATCATATTCATATCGACGCATCTCATAAATTCCTCACTGCATTAAAAGGTATTAGTGATCCGGAGCAAAAACGAAAAATTATAGGGAAAACTTTTATAGAAATTTTTGAGGAAGAAGCCGGAAAAATTGATAATGTAAAATTTCTTGTGCAAGGAACTCTTTATCCAGACGTAATCGAATCAACGCCTGTTAAAGGTGCATCTGCTACAATAAAATCGCATCACAATGTTGGCGGACTGCCGGAAAGAATGTCTTTGAAACTGATCGAACCTTTTCGGGAGTTATTCAAGGATGAAGTTAGAAATGTTGGAAGAGAATTAAACATACCTGAGGAATTTATTATTCGTCATCCTTTTCCCGGACCGGGATTAGCAGTACGTGTTTTAGGGGAAATTACAAAACAAAAACTTGACATTTTAAGAGAAGCTGACGATATTTTCATAAGCTCTATCCGGGAAGCGAATCTATATAATAATATCTGGCAGGCATTTACTGTTTTATTACCGGTTAACTCAGTTGGAGTTATGGGCGATGCAAGAACTTATGAAAATGTTTTGGCTTTAAGAGCAATTACATCGATTGATGGGATGACTGCAGACTGGTTTCCTTTCGATCATGATTTTCTTGCAGAGGTTTCTAATAAGATAATTAATAAGGTAAAAGGAATAAACCGTGTTGTGTATGATATCAGTTCCAAACCACCTGCAACAATTGAATGGGAATAATTATTAACAAAGATGGACCACAAGGTACAACATAAGCTTAATACCGCAAAAGAATTTGAAACGGAAGGAAAATATCTTCATGCAATTCAAATTTACCATTCTTTAATTTCCGAATATCCTGATAATGTTGAAGCATATATAAACCTTGCAGATATGTACCAGGTTAACGGTCAAACTAAAAGTGCGGAAAAAATTTTAAAATCAATCCTTTCAAAACAGCCGGAAAATAGTGAAATCAAACTGTATTTAACACAGTTTTTTATGCAGAATAGAAACTGGGAAAAAGCACTTGATCTTCTTTCCGATCTTTCTTCAAAGGATCCGTTTGTTGCTTATCTCAATGGTTATTGTCATTTTAAGCTGGCTGATTATGAACATGCTAAATTATTCTTTCTTAGTTTTATTGCTTCGCATGAAGAGCCGGAATTAATTTACGAAGCATACTTTTTACTATCGAAAACAGAGTTTGAACTTCAACAATATGAAAACAGTTTAAAGTATGTGAAAAAATCCGAGGTTATGTACAATAATCATTGGGAACTGTATCTTCTTAAGGCAAAAAATTATTACCGGATCGGGATGTTTACTCATGCCTCTGATGCAATTTTAAAAGGGATAAAATTAAACCGGGAAGAATCAATACTTTTTGAATGGGCTGGTAAAATAAATATGAAATTAGATAACTTTGTTAAAGCGAGAAATTATTTTCAAAAGCAAATAGAATTGAAAGACAAAATAACATCCGGGGATTACACATTTTTAGCTGAAGCCTGTATGAAATCGGGCAAGCTGACTGAAGCATTAGATTTTTATGATACGGCGATCAAAATGGATCCCCAAAATGTTTCCGCATTAAAAGGGAAGGAATACGCTAATCAACTTTTTAATAAATAGTTTTGTTACAAATGCTTAAATATTTTCTGTTTTTCTTTTTTCTTTTTATCGGTCTAACCGGAAATTTATACAGTCAGACGAGAGTAAATCAAACAAAGATTAACGAAGAATTTAATAACGCTGTAAATCTGTATAAAGCACATCAGCTTGATGAATCGCTTCTTGCCTTTGATAACATAATCAACTCTTATGACCTTAATACAAAAACCACGGCATCATACTTTTTCAAGATTAAAATACTTATTGAAAAAAAACAATACGAAGAAGCAACCAGATTAATATCTGACTTTATGGAAAAATTTCCGACCAGCGAGTA
>JAJDNK010000120.1 GCA_022340715.1 bacterium BMS3Abin03
ATGGAGTAATTGTGCATATAGGAATTATGTTTTCAATTGATTTAATTTGTACTTTAAGATTCAGGGCAGATGATTATGGTGTAGGACTAAGCTCAATTATAAAAGTCATTAACAAAATTTTCTAAGGAAAATTAAAATGAGATTTTCATTAAACGTAGATCATATAGCTACATTAAGAAATACGCGGGGGGAAGATCAGCCTGATCCGGTAACTGCGGCATTAATAGCAGAGGAAGCGGGTGTTGATGGAATCGTAGTTCATTTGAGAGAAGACAGAAGACATATAACTGAACGAGATGTAAGACTACTACGTGAGCTTGTAAAAACGAAGCTTGATCTTGAAATGGCTGCAACTGAAGAGATTATAAAAATTGCGTGTGATGTTGGTCCTGAACTGTCAACACTTGTTCCTGAAAAAAGACAGGAATTAACCACGGAAGGTGGTTTAAATGTTATCGATAATATTTCTTTGATAAAGGATACAATTAAAGAATTGCACGATTCAGATATTGAAGTGTCCTTATTTATAGAACCGGAAATAAATCAAATTGATGCGGCAGCAGAGATAAATTCTGATTTTATAGAAATTCATACAGGCGTATTTGCAAATGCAGTTTCGGAAGAAGAACAATTTGATGAATTAGAACGAATAAGAACAGCTGTTAAGCATGCTAAAAAATTAGGAATGGGTGTGAATGCTGGTCATGGTTTAGATTATCAGAATATAAAAATTTTCAGAGAAGTACCGGATATTGATGAAGTGAGCATCGGGCATGCAATAATAGCCCGGGCTGTGGTAGTTGGAATAAAAGAAGCTGTTCAGGAAATGATGAGGCTTATCAGGAACTGATAAGCCTTTAATTTATGATTCATTAAAATGAATAAGATGTGGTTTCCCGATAGGATAGACGTTAAAACCTATTTCAAATAATTTTTGATGATCAAGAATATTTCTGCCATCGAAAATGAATGCCGGTCTTTCCATGTTGCTATAAATCTTTTCATAATCAAGTTCTTTATATAATTCCCACTCCGTTATAATTGCAATGGCATGTGCATGATGTGCAGCTTTGTAAGGGTCGATTTCATACTCGATTTTATTGTTGAAATCCTTTAGATCAACCTTTGCATTTTTTATTGCCTTAGGATCTGAGATAACAACGTGTGCTTTTTCTTCCATCAGTTTCTTTGTGATGTAAAATGCAGGAGATTCGCGTGTGTCACTGGTGTTAGCCTTAAATGCAAATCCAAACAACGCAATTCTTTTATTTGTTACAGTATTAAATAGAGCTTTATTTATTGTTTGAACAAACCTTGTTTCCTGGTATTCATTCATTTTAACAATACTTTCCCAGTAAGCGGCAACTTCATATAATCCGAATGTTTCGCAGAGGTAGACTAAATTTAAAATATCTTTTTTGAAACAGGAACCTCCAAAGCCAACACTTGCGTGAAGAAATTTATTTCCTATTCGTGAATCTTTGCCAATTGCCCTTGAAACTTCCGAAACATTTGCATCCACTTTTTCACAAAGCGCGGAGATACTGTTGATAGAAGAAATACGCTGAGCTAAAAATGAATTTGCCACCAGCTTCGATAGTTCAGCACTCATTAAATTACTTGTTATTAATCGGTCGTGCGGAATCCAGTTTGCAAAAATTTCTACTATTTCATTTCGGGCGTTTAATCCGCTTTCAGTTTCTTTAGAACCGATAAGAACACGATCAGGATTTTCAAGATCTTTTACTGCAGTTCCCTCTGCGAGAAACTCGGGATTTGAAACCACTTCGAACTTTAATCCTTTTTCATTCTCATTTAAAATTCTTTCCATTGCAATTGCAGTTTTAACCGGCAGAGTACTTTTCTCTACAATTATTTTATCAGATTCTGCGGCAGAACGGATATCCCTTGCACACTTTTCCCAGTATTGAAGGTCTGCACTTTTACCGGCACCTTCACCAAAAGTTTTTGTTGGAGTATTTACTGAAACAAAAATGATTTCGGATTCTTTAATATTATTTTCTAATTCAGTAGAAAAGAAGAGATTCCTTCCTCTTGCTTCTTTCACCACTTCTAATAATCCGGGTTCAAAAATAGGGAGTTCATCTGATTCCCATGCTTTTATTTTTTCTTCATTGATGTCTACTACAGTTACCTTGTATTGCGGACATCGGGCAGCGATCATTGCCATTGTTGGTCCGCCAACGTAACCTGCACCGATACATAGTATTTTTTTAGTAAATTTTTCTTTGCTCATCTGAATTTTCTCCGAAAAGTGAGTTTGTTCAAGAATAAATACCAGTTTTATCCAAAATCATACCGATTAGGATTCAAATTTTACTTAGATTTTCACTGAATTAAAAATATTGCCAAAGGATATTTATTTGGGGATATCTATTTATTTACATCGGTATTATTTTCTTATGGAATAATATTTATCTAATTAATCAAAGCTAACCTATAAAAAAGAGAGGAATGTATATGAAAGAGATTGGAAACTATGTTTTTCAAATATTTAAGGCGAAATATCTGTCGCCCTTGTTTTCTATTACTATGATTTTGTTTTTGTTGTCATTTCAAATAATAAAAGCCCAATCTATGCCGGATTGCCAGTTGCCACAATTTGGAAGAATATCAGTTGAGCCGGATGTTGAATTAAACGGAGCGGGACAAAATGTGGACAGTATAGAGTTCTGGAAAGCACCGGACAGCAGCAATACATTAATGTTTGTAACTGCAAAAGATAATCAGTTAGTTGAGGTTTGGAAATATCCTTTCAAAGATAATGAGCAAATCCAGCTTACTAATTCAACATTCGAGAACAGTCAGGTCAATGGAATAGCGATTGATCAGGATTCCGATTTACTTTACATATCTATCGGTTCACCATCAAGTACAATTTCTGTTTTCTCTTTACCAGATTTAACTTTTGTGAAAAATTTTAACAAGTCGGGTGCTAATTATCAGTCAGAGCCAAATCTTACAATATTGAAACTATCGAACGGAACAAAATATATTTATGTATCGATGGATTATTCAGTGGATATTCACAACGAATCAACAGGAGATTATATTAGCTCATTCACACCGGAAAAAGGATTGGAAACTATGGCAGCGGATGATTATTATCAGAGAATTTATATCCCCGATGAGAATAACAGAACCGGCGTATATGTTTACAATCCTGATGGAAGTGTTTATACCGATAACGGCTCAAATAATTTTGGAAGTGATGTATTTGAAGCTGATGCCGAAGGAATCATAGTTTATACTTGTCCGTTAAACAATCCTGTTGATAATGGTGATGGCTTTATAGTTGTTTCTGACCAGCGAATCGATCATAGTGATTTTGAATTTTTTGATAGAGTTACCTGGGAACATTTGGGTACGCTGAATATAACCGGAGTATCAAACACAGATGGTATTGCATCTTATCCTTACCTGTTACCGGATTATCCACTTGGAGTATTTGCTGCTCAAAATAATGATGCAACAGTTGTACTTGTTGGCTGGGATAAAATATTTGATAAAATAAGTGAAGTTACAACGGATGTAAAAAACGAAAGTAAGCAACCTGAAAGCTTTAAATTGTTTCAAAACTATCCTAATCCTTTTAATCCTGCAACAAGAATACAATACTCGATAGGCAGTAAGCAATTTGTTTCTTTGAGAGTATACGATTCACTTGGTAAGGAGGTTAAAATACTTGTGAATGAAGAAAGGCCTGCCGGAACATATGAAGTTAACTTTACTTCAAAAGATTTACCGAGTGGAACATACTTCTATAAGATTAAGGCAGGCGATTTTGTTCAGACTAAAAAGATGATTTTGCTGAGGTAAGTAAATTAAATCTGAAAAGTCATTTCAGATAAAGTCTCATAACCGATCTGGTTTCTGAGCGGCGAATTACTTCTTTAAATCCTGCTCGGGTAAACGCTTTTGCCAATCCTGTGTAAGCAAAAGTATTTGGATATTTACCTTCTTTTGGTTCCACGGGA
>JAJDNK010000056.1 GCA_022340715.1 bacterium BMS3Abin03
GCCATTTTCCCGGCTTCTTTTATAGGTGCCCAACTGCCTTCAACACCGCTGGGAACCAAAGGTTTCCAAAGATTGAGCATATCAGATCCGACAGTATCCCGTAATACACCCCATCCACCCAAAGCCTGTAATCCAAAATAAGTTACTAATAGCGAGCCAATAACAAGAATTATAGTCTGTAAAGCTTCAGTATAAGCTACTGCACGCATACCACCGAGGATGGTATAAAGACCGGTTAGGACAATAACTAGAATTGATCCAACCCAAAAACTATCAAGACCTAAAAATGAGATATCAGGTAGTAAGACGCTGAATACAATTCCACCTGCAAAAATTCCTACGGCAATTTTTGTTAGAACATAAGCTACTAATGATATTAAAGAGAGTAAGGTACGGTTACCCGGAGAAAAACGTTTTTCCAGAAATTCAGGCATTGTGAAAATTTTTGAGCGCATATAAAATGGAACCATCACCCAGCCAAGAACCAATAAACACCAGGCGTGAAGTTCATAATGTGCCATGGCAACACCGTCAGTAGCCCCTGATCCGGCTAATCCTACAAGGTGTTCAGATCCAATATTAGATGCAAATATTGAAGCACCCACAATAAACCATCCAAGATGTCTACCCGCAAGGAAATAATCTGCTGCGTTGTCCTGCCTTCTTTTAATTACCCACCAGGCCAGACCCGCAATTATTGCAAAGTAACCGGCTATCACTAACCAGTCAACAGTAGTTATAGTACTCATTATCTACCCTCAGCTGTAAATGTTATAAGATTTTTGTTATCCTTATTTAGTAGAAAATTTATAGATAGTAGTCTGTTTGTAAACTTTTCCCGGACGCAAAACAACGGAAGGGAAGTTTTTTTCATTTGGAGAATCTGGATAATGCTGTGCTTCTAAACATAATGCTGTTCTATATTTATAAACTGCTCCGTTTTTGCCGTGAACTCCATTAAGAAAATTTCCCGAATAAAATTGTAAACCGGGCTGGTCTGTTAACACTTCCATAAATCTTCCGCTTGCTGAGTCATAAAGAGTTGCAACTTTTCTTACTACACCTTTTTTATAATTATTTAATACCCAGTTATGATCATAACCTCTTCCGAATTTGATTTGTTGATTATCATCATTTATATGTAATCCTATAGGAGTTGGCTTACGGAAATCCATCGGTGTGTTTTCAACAGTTGCAATCTTTCCTGTAGGAATTAATTCATTGTTTACCGGTGTGGTTGAATCAGCATCGATAGACAATTCTTCACTAAGAATAGTGTTATTGAAGTTTCCAGACAAATTGAAATATGAGTGATGTGTGGGATTAAAAATAGTAGATTTATCTGTTGTCCCGGTATAATCAATTTTAAGTTCATCGTTGTTCGTTAAAGTATAGGTAACAGTTGCTGTAACTGTTCCAGGATATCCTTCATCTCCATCAGGACTAACCAAAGAAAGTTTCAGAGATGGTCCCTCTTTACTTTCTACCGGTTCGGCATTCCAGAATGCCTTAAAGAATCCTATTTTTCCTCCGTGTAAAGAATTTCTACCATCATTTATCGTTAACTGGTATTCCTTTCCATCAAGTTCAAATTTTCCTTTAGCAATACGGTTTCCATATCTTCCGACAATAGCTCCAAAATATGAATTATCCCTAACATAAGCTCCTAATGAATCGTATCCCGTTACGATATCGGCGAAGTTCCCGTTTCTATCAGGCATCGCTAACGAAACTACCCTGGCTCCGTAGTTAATTATTTGAACCTGCGCACCTGAATTATTTTTAAGTGTATAAAGATAAACTTCGCGACCATCATCAAGCTTACCGAATAGTGTTTTTTCAATCATCTGATCTTTCCCGTTTGTTGAACAAGAACTGAAAACAAGTAACAAGAGTGAAAGCAAACAAATAATGTAAAATAGATTTTGCTTTTGGGAGGAGGGATTAAGCTTATTCATTTTAATATCCATATTTGTTTATTCTTAGTTAGACTAATTTATAATATTCAAAACTTAATAGCATTATTTTAAATTAAATTTTTTTTGAACTAAAGGTTAAATTTTTAAACAAATTATTCAATGATTTGCTTAACAATAGTCTGGTTGAGTTTTATTTAGCTCCAAAGCAGGTATTCTGTTATACCTTCCCTCGGTTTGAATATGAATATATGTATCATTAGCCCATCCAAATTAATTAAACCATAACAGGTAAACAAACTAAATTTACACAAATGTAATTGATAGAGAGATTAAATGTGAGTTTTGGTGAGTAAGTAAGACATCCAGAATTTTTAAAATCATGGATTGAAGTTTTAAACTCTAAAGTCTGATTTTATTATTAATTTATTTTACTTCCTTTTTGTGCATAGCCCATTAATGAACCGGTTACTACTTTTAAAGGAAGTCCACAACCAGAACCAACAAATCCTGGAGCAGGAGAATTCAAATTTTCTTTCCACCATTCTTTATTAAAGAATAATGAAACAAGGGTTAAACTTGTAGCTTCATGAACATACATTCTGCATTTATCCTGTAAATTTGGCCAAACTTCAAGTATGCATGGTTTTAATGATTCTACAAAATCGGCATCGAAAAAAGAAAAAATATATTTTTTGTTGAGGCTTTTAAGTGAATCTTCAAAATATCCGACTATGAATTCACATACATCGATTTTCCCAAACCGCGAAATGTTGCTTTTTACTTCATCCAGAGTAGTAGCGAAACGACCCTTTTCATAGTAATCGTAATGATTAGTGTATAAATTATAATGAACTTTATCTTCTTCATTTGGTTCCGGAAGTCCTTCAAAAGAATCACATACTATTAACTTTCTACCGGTAATCGAACAGAGGATAGAAAGATTTACTGAACTTCCGCCTTTATAACAACCAAATTCTATTACATCTCCTTCAACAGAGGCAGGAACCTTGAGAATTGAGGTTGCCATTTCAATATGTTCTAGCTTCGTACTTTCGGTTGGAACTTTCTTTATATTTCTTTTAAGTCTGTTCACCAATTTAAATTTTTTAACAATACCATAATTATAAGTAGCACCAATTTCATTATTCAGAAGAAATTGAACCAGAATTGGGAAGGCAAAAATAATATCAAATATATTTCTATAAATTTTTTTTAGATATCTGAATAAATAAATTTTGATCGAATTCACTGTAGTCCCTCTTTATATTTTTAATGTAGAATAGTGAAAAAATTATTTGATTTTTGAAGTTTAATATTAAGTAAAAGTCGTATTTATTGCTCAATCTTAATGCCAAAATCCCGTGTTTCACTTTAGTAAAGAGTTTTTAATCTATGTATGATAAATAGTACTCCTTTGCCAAGTATTAATCCTGAACAAATATAAAATATCGGAAAATATTTTACAGTAAAACTATTTCCTTTCCTCAAATAGCATCAATCCTCGCTTAACTTTGTTTATTATTTCAGTGACTTCTCCCTGATAATATAACATTAAGCCATTATAACGCATTTGAAAAATACTCTTAATAATTTTTTAGCTCGTTCTATTTTACTCAAGTAAGAAAGTTTTATTTACCATGTTTTCTTACCATTGTTAAGCAATTTGGCTATTTTACATTTGAATAATGGTATAAATATTGTCAGGAACAACAATTAGCGCAGAATATTAACCAATTATCAAACAGGGGATGTTTATGGAAAGTGACGAGTATTCATCGGAAACAGGTGTAGCTTCAGAAAATGAATGGTACAGCTACTTAGAGCAATTCGATGATGCAAATTTATATCAGACGATTTCATATGGTAAAAACTCAAAAGGGGGAAGGCATTTAACTCACTTCATTTTGAGAAAAGGAAACAAAGTTGTTGCAATTGCACAACTCCGGCTATTCCTTATCCCGGTTATTAAAAAAGGAATCGCATATCTGTTAAGAGGTCCGGTTTGGAAGTTAAAAAACGAGGATGAAAATCTGGAAATTCTGGATAGGATGTTAAAGGCTTTGTACAACGAATTTATTATAAAAAGAAAATTGGTGCTTATCGTTGGACCAAATTTATATCAAGAAGAAGGGAAAGATTACGAATCAGTATTTATCAGGAATAATTTTAAATTAAAAAAACTTGCTAACAAAAGAAGAACAATTCTTATTGATCTGTCAAGATCAAAAGAAGAATTAAGAAAAAAATTGAGAAGAAGCTGGAGGCAGAATTTAACCAAGGCAGAAAGCAATGGTCATATACTTGAAAGGGAAGGTAGAAATAACTTTTCAATATTGAATGAAATTCATGGAGAAGTAGTTCGAAGAAAAGCTTTTAGAACTGATTTAACCGTCGATAATTTTAGCAAGATTCAAAATGATCTGCCGGATAATTATAAACTTGATATAATGCTTTGTAAGTCTCACGAGGAGTATGTAAGTGGATTAATCGGCGTTAATATTGGAGATACCGGACTTGCTCTTATAGGTGGAACTACGGCTGCAGGTTTAAGACACGCACCTAATTCGTATTATCTGTTAATGTGGAACATGTGTGAAAGTGCCCGTGCTGCTGGTTGCCGATGGTTTGATCTTGGAGGAATTAATCCTGATACGAATCCGGGATGTTATCAATTTAAATCCGGAATGAGAGGCAGAGAAGTGACTTATCTCAGTAATTATCAGGCTTCAAAAATCGGGATTAGCTGTATGGTTTGTAGATTGCTTGATTTATTTCTCTGGGTTTGTAATAAATTAAGAAGATAATGAAAATATAACAGTGCGAAACTATCTGAAGTCTTGGTGAAGAATGGCGGAGAGGGCGGGATTCGAACCCGCGATACCCCGTTAAGAGTATGACGGTTTAGCAAACCGTTGGTTTCAGCCACTCACCCACCTCTCCGGGTTTGAACTGAATCATAATATTGAATACAAAGATAATATTTACTTCTAAATAATAAAAAGTCTTAAGTTATCTTAAGCATAACTTTAAGAATTTTTAATTAAAGGGCATCTTTCCACTTAATCATCCTGACAATTGCTTTGTTATTTTCTTGTTTATTATTTATTACATCATAACCAAAATCTTTACCACTGAATTCTTTAATTTTATTATACGCTTCTTCTTTTACAAACGGGAGTTCTCCGGTTTGTAGAATCGAAATTAACAATCCGAATCCATTCTTATTATTTAATTCTAAAACTCTGTTTGCAATATTAAATTTATTATACTCATCTGCTTGATCAAATAAACCATTTAATTGATTTATATCTTCTTCGCTAGAAAGATAATCATTCAGTTCCTTGTCTGTCATCGTTCCAATATCAGGACTATCTGAATGTAAATCATTGTGTGATACTTCTTCTCTCATTTCTAAGTGTGTATGATCTTGATGAGAATTACTGAAAACGTATCCGAGGAGATAAAATCCAAAGGCAACAATAATTATTGTACCTAATCCCAACGCAACCCGTGTTAGCGCTTTCTTTCGCATTTCAGCTCGATAGATATAAAGAAACAATGCAACCATAATCAACATTAGTCCATAAAATGAAACAACTGTAGGTCCGCTTGGTAAATCGCCGATGTAAGAGAGATAAAGACCAGCAATGCTTACTACAACACCCATAATCCATCCAATAATCAATTGTTTCCACAATACATTGGTTATAAGCATTGAGGTTATGGCAGGAACAACTAAAAAGACAAATACTAAAAGAACTCCTGCAGTTCCAACTGAGTGAGTGATGACTACTCCAAACGAAACATAAAATAGAAAATCCCAGAATCGCACATTTATTCCTTCTTTATATGCTTTTTCTGGCTTTTCAGAAATGAGTATAAATCGTTTTCTGTAAATGAAATGGAAAATTCCAATAAGAGAATAAACTATTGCAGCGTTACGAATTGTATCCCATTTAACCCAAAGAATGCTTCCTGTTAGTATTTCTTTAATGTGTTCTGCTCCATGAGGTGCTTTATCAATAACTAAGATTGCCACGGAAGCGGCTATTGCATATGCAAGACCTATCACAGCCTCCTGAGGAATTTTTTCATGCCTTATTCTTGAGATTGAAAAAACTCCCGCACCAATAAATGTAAATGCAAGTGAAAACCAGTAAGCTCCTGTTGTATCCGGCATAATTCCAAAAAGGAATCCTACTGTTGTTCCCAGGGCAGCAATCTGTGCTAATGCTAAATCAACAAAAATTACTTTTCTTCTTATAACGTGCAAACCCAAATATGAATGAATGCCTACAAGTATCAGGCATTCAAAAAATGCGGGAGCCATTATATCCCAAATACTTAATTCCATTTTAATTCTCTAAGTTCTATTATTATTATTTGTTACTCATTTCTTTAAATGCTTCGTTTAGTTTGTTAACCCAAAGATCAATCAATTTGAAAACATTTTCAGTTCCGGGCGCGCCATTAACAAACATCGGTACAATAACTGGTTCGGCACCAACTTTATCGCAGATTGTTCTAACTTTATTCTCATCAAAATAATTCGCTGCCAATAGAACTTTCACATTATTCTTTCTCATTTCCTGAACCAATTCTTCAATATGTTTTGGTGAGGGTGGAATGCCCGGTTTAGGCTCAACATGACCTACGATATCGAAACCAAATAATGCCTGGAAGTAAACCCAGTTTTTATGATATCCTACAATTTTTTTACCTCTAAAAGGAAGAGCAGTTTTTAACCATCCGCCCAGATATTCGATCATCTTCTTTCCTTTGTATTCTTTTTCTTTTAGGAAATTTATCAACTGACCGTTGTTGGCTAACTTGGTTAAGAGTGCTCCGCCCATCAACTTTACCAGTTCTTCGCCGAAAGTTTTGTTATCTATTTCTTCCTGGAATTTTTTGAGATTTGTCCTGTAAAAATCTGAGTTTTGCGGATCAATTTTTTCTAATCCGATTGTGATATTCTCTGCAATTATTTTAAGATTAAGTGGATTTGTTGTAATGTGTGGATTCCCATAAATATGTAAACCGCCTTCACTACGGGAAAGCACATCCGGTTTGTCTAATAAAGTTATTCCGTCATATGCAGCTACAAATCCCCGCTGACCGGAACGAATCTTATCGTTCTTAGACATATCTACGAGAGATGGAACCCATAATTCCAAATCCAAACCGGTTGAAACAAACAAATCGGCTTTACTTAAAAGAACTGCGAAACTTGGTTTTGGGCGTACAAAGTGTGCATCCTGATCACCCTCTACAATGTATTGGACAGTTACTTTATCTTTAGCAATGTATTTTACGATATCAGCATAAGTACTCAGGGTAGTAACAACATTAATTTTATCTACTGCATAAAGTAAATTGCCAATTAATAATATAGTGATTATGATTATATACTTTTTCATCTTTTTACCTCTATTAATAACGATCATGTTTATGTGGACCTGCTGCAAAGACAATTTGAAGTCTTATAGTATTCTGTGCAGTTGGAATTTCAGTGCCGTCTAAATAATTATACTGCAGCCTGATTTTTACCCAGTGGCTTTGCCACCATGTTATATAAGGTACAATTTGCCAGGTATATTTTGAAGTATTATTAGTTTCAAATGGCTGGGTATAATCAAAGCGTGTTCCAATCTGCCATTGCAGATCTAGTTTGTATTCCACATAGCTGTAACCCCCGAACGCTTTAATTCTATCATTCAATAATTCCTTGTTTGCATAGTAAAGTTCTGACCGCCAAATGAATGAATGATAACTTGCCTGGTTAAGTGGTTCCCAAAATAGGGTTAGGTCTATTCCACCAACAGAGGTAAACCGGGAATCTTCCAATATCAGGTTTCCTTCCTCATCATATCCTCTTAAATTATTAGTTCCAAACATTCCGGTTAAACCCAAATCCAGATAAGTATCTCTGGAAAGATCCCAGTAATTATTCAGGCGGAGTAATCCAGCTGGTATAGAAAACATATCACCGTTAAAAAGATGTTCATTTTGTCCGTTGGTTATTTGAAGGGTTAAAGTATTTGCATCGGCAATGAACGAAGGCATAGCCCAGTCGAATGAAAGACCGATCTGATTTAAGCCTTCTTCACCAAGTATTGTTGTTAGTGCAAGTGGAAAATCAAATTGATCCAGGCTGTGTAAGTGCCATCGGTTTACAATACCAAATTGCTGCCGGAATTTCCCCGCCGTGAGACTAACACCCGGAATAATTTTTGTCCACGTCATATAGGCTTCACCCAATTCAACTCCGCCAGGATTAAATTCTATTGCGGCTTTAATGAAACTAAACGGATCAAGATTGCTTTGAAAATGCAAACCTAGCACTCGGAAAAAAGCTCCACTTCTTAGATCCTCGGTAAAGCCTTTATCATTTGCAATGTACATTCCATACATATCCCCTACAACACTAAGCTCAGGATTTATAGCCTGGAGGGAACGCTGTCCACTTTTAAATTCTTTTGTTTCCTTTTTTTCTTCCTTTTTATTAGCAACAGTTTCAGCTTCTTTCAATAATTTTTCCAGTTCATCTTGCTCATTTTTGTCTTCAAGTTTTTTTATTCGTTTTTCTAATTGGATAATCTTAACTGAATCGCTTTCCTGTGCAAACGAAAATGAGTTTGCTAACAATATAGCAATCGTTAAAAATAAAATGGTATTCTTCATAGCGCTGTTCCTTACTTATAAATTTCTATAAAATGAATGATCCTATTTCCGTAGTTATTTTTTTTTAACAGTAAAAAACCTGAATAAAAGGTTTTAATCTATTCGTTCAAAGATGATTATTTAATCAGGAATAGGATGGGGGAGCTCGAAGCGTATTAGGAGATGAAAATGTTGAGGATATTAATTTTGTTGAATCAAGTGTAGAAAAACTTTCAACCTTATGAACAAAGTAATTTAGTGAAACTTCGAATACTAAATTAAAATTATGAAGCTGAGATATATTGTGTTGTACTATACAATCGAAACCGGAATTTACATCAATATTAAACAGAACCGATTGTGTACTTTCTGTTGTGTAAGCTTTTGGTTCATTTAAATCATACTTATGATGATGAAAAATTCCAAGAGTAAGTACGATGAGATAACAGATGAGAATCATAGAAGATATTCTTCTGTTATATTTTCCTATCGAAAACTTCATAATTAGCAACAAAAATCTTATAAATATTGTTAAAATTCAAGGCGATAATGTCATTTAGAAAATAAGCACGATCTGTTTTTGTACAACAAGGACACAATTGATTATATAAACCGCTTTTGATAGATTGAACAACAAAAATTTCAGCGGTTTCCATCTATGAATAAGTTTGAGGGAGTAGATTATTTCAATGTAGATTCACTTCTTATTGAAGATGAAATAATGATACGGAATACCGTAAGGGAATTTGTCTCGAAGGAAGTTATCCCGAATATTGAAAAACATTTCAGAAATGGAACATTTCCAGCTTATCTGATTCCAGTAATGGCTGAGATGGGCTTGCTTGGGAGTATTTTTCCGCAAAAATATGATTGTGCTGATCTTAATTATATTTCGTATGGACTAATAAACCAGGAACTCGAACGTGGCGATAGCGGATTAAGAAGTTTTGTTTCTGTTCAAAGTTCACTCGTTATGTTTCCGATATTTAAGTTTGGCAGTGAGGAGCAAAAAGATAAATGGCTTCCACAATTAGCCCAGGGAAAAAAGATTGGATGTTTTGGATTGACTGAGCCGGATTATGGTTCGAATCCGGCAGGCATGGTTACCAAAGCTATAAAAACAAATGGTGGGTATATTTTGGATGGGGCAAAAATGTGGATAACAAACGGATCGATTGCTGATATTGCTGTTGTTTGGGCAAAGCTTGATGGTGTTGTAAGAGGATTTTTAGTTGAGAAAGAATTTAAAGGATTCACTGCACCTGAAATGAAAGGAAAGCATTCGCTTCGGGCATCCGTTACCTCAGAATTAATTCTTGATAATGTATTTGTACCGGAAGAAAATCTTTTACCGAAAACTGAAGGATTAAAAAATGCTTTAATGTGTCTTGATCAGGCCCGGTACAGTATTGCCTGGGGAGTCGTAGGTTCAATGATGGCTTGCTATGATATTGCTTTACAATATGCTAAATCAAGAGTTCAATTCAGTAAACCTATTGCAGGATACCAGTTGATCCAGGAAAAATTGGTTTTTATGATTACTGAAATTACTAAAGCACAATTGCTTAATTTGCAGTTAGGAAAGATGAGAGATAATGGAACTGCAAAACATTTTCACATTTCTTTAGCTAAAAGAAACAATTGTGAGAAAGCTTTAGAAATTGCAAGAATGGCAAGGGAAATCCTAGGTGCAAACGGCATAACCGATGAGTATCCGATTATGAGACATTCAGCAAACTTAGAGTCCGTAAAAACGTATGAGGGTACTCACGAAATGCATACGCTTATTGTAGGAGAAAACATAACAGGAATTTCTGCATTTGAATAGAATAATTTTAAGAAAAATTTATAATATTAAACCATGATCGATACAAAAAAATTAAAAGCCGGATTAACATTCGACGATGTTTTATTAATACCAAATAAATCTTCTGTTCTACCAAGAGATGTTGATCTGAAAACATATTTAACTCCGGATATCAAACTGAACATTCCAATTATTTCTGCTGCAATGGATACGGTAACAGAATCTGATCTGGCTATTGCAATTGCCAGAGAAGGTGGAATAGGAATACTTCATAAAAATATGAGTATAGAAAAACAATGTGAAGAAGTAGATAGGGTTAAACGTTCTGAAAGTGGGATGATAAAAGATCCGGTAACCTTAACACCGGATAAAACAATTAAAGATGCATTGGACCTGATGAAGAAATACAGAATTTCAGGTATTCCAGTGGTTAACAATTCAAATAAGCTTGTTGGTATTCTCACAAATCGGGATCTCCGGTTCGAACCGAATATGAAACTTAAAGTTTCGGATTTGATGACAAAAGAAAACCTTATCACAGCATCGGTTGGAACTACTCTGGAAAAAGCTGAAAAAATTCTTCAGAGATACAAAATAGAAAAACTTCCGGTAGTTGATAAGAAAAGTGTTCTCAAGGGATTGATAACATTCAAAGATATTATGAAAAAGAAAAAACATCCTAATGCTTGTAAGGATGAGCTCGGTAGATTAAGAGTGGGAGCAGCAGTTGGGATCACGAAAGATACACTTGAAAGAATAGCTGCTTTATCAAATGCTGGTTCGGATGTTATTGTAATTGATACAGCTCACGGACATTCAGCAGGTGTAATTAAAACAATAAAGGAAGCAAGAAAAAAATTTAAATATGAACAGCTAATTGCTGGTAATATAGGCACTTATGAAGGTGCCCTTGAATTAGCTAACTGCAAGGTGGATGCTGTAAAAGTTGGAATTGGTCCTGGTTCAATTTGTACCACCAGAGTTGTTGCTGGTATTGGTATTCCTCAAATTACAGCGGTAAGTGATGCGTATCACGCTGTGAAAAAGTCTGGAATTCCAGTTATTGCAGATGGGGGAATAAAACAAACCGGAGATATACCAAAAGCAATTGCAGCGGGAGCACATAGCGTTATGATTGGTGGATTATTTGCCGGTGTGGATGAAAGTCCAGGAGAAAAAATCCTGTATGAAGGCAGAAGCTTTAAAAGCTACAGAGGTATGGGTTCGCTGGCAGCCATGAAAGAAGGGAGTAGGGATCGTTATTTTCAGGATGTGGAAGATGATATAGCCAAGCTTGTACCTGAAGGTGTTGAGGGAAGAGTTCCATACAAGGGTCCTCTTGAAGATACTATTTATCAATTAGTTGGCGGATTAAGAGCGGCAATGGGTTATTGCGGGGCAAAGAATATTAAAGAACTGCGCGAAAAGGCAAAATTTATTCAAATAACCTCTGCGGGCATGAAAGAAAGTCATCCGCATGATGTTATAATTACTAAAGAAGCTCCAAACTACCACGTTTAGCATGACAATAAAAATGAAGGGTGTTTAATTTAAATGTATAAAGTTCTGGTTATAGCTTATTATTTTCCCCCGATGGGTCTCAGCGGTGTGCAAAGAACTATGAAATTTGTTAAGTATATGAAGGATTATAATTGGGAACCGACTGTTATTACTTCTGTAGGTGGAGAATTTATTGTTAAAGATGAATCACTATTGCAGGAGTTGGATGAAAAAGAAATAAAAATTATTCGAATTCCACATAGAACATTTTTTTCAGGTTCATTACGTGACGGAAAAATCAAATTAAGAAAAGAACTTTATAAAAAAATCTTCAAGAATCTAGTTCAAACTTTTTTTATTCCGGACAATAAATCAGGTTGGGCTAAAAAAACATTTCATAAAGCAGAAGAAATGCTTAAAAAGGAAAATTTCGATGCGGTTTTTTTATCAGCTCCTCCGTTTTCAATTTTCAATACTTTTAGCCAGCTTAAAAAGAAGTATAACATTTCACTTATTATAGATTATCGGGAATTATGGAATCGGAGTTATTTTTCATTTTATCCTACGCCTATTCACAAGGTAATGAATAAAAAAATGGAATATAATATTCTTAAAGCTGCGGATTCAATTATAGTATCCAACCGGAAAATAAAGGAAAAGATTCTCAACTCGTATCCGTTTCTAACTTTTAACGATATTCTGATTATCACAAACGGTTATGATCCTGAAGATTTTGAAAGAGCAAAAGTGGTTCCCAGGCATAATAAAAGAATGGTAATAATGTATTCCGGAATTTTCCAGATTTATAATACGCCCAGGTATTTCTTCGAAGCGTTTAAGAGATTAAGTATTGAAAAACCAGATGTGGCAAAAAATATTGAATTACATTTTCTCGGATTTATTAGGAAAGAAAATAAAAAACTTATCAGAAAACTTAACCTTGAGGAATTTGTAGTTGATCATGGTTTAGTTAATCATTTAGAAGCTGTTTCTAAATTGCTTAGTTCTGATATATTATGGTTAAATGTCTGGAAAAAGAAAAATATTGATGCATTTATTCCGGGTAAATTCTATGAATATTTAGCTACTAAAAAACCGATAATTGCATGTGTACCTGAAGGCGCCTCAAAGATAGCAGCACAGGAATATGCAGCATCCTATATTTGTAATCCAACAGATGCAAATGAGATTAAAGAAACTATACTTAAAGTATATGAGGATTTTAAATCATCAAAATTTCCGACTGTTGGTGAGAATATGGTAACAAATTTCAGAAGGGACTTTCTAACAGAAAAACTAACAAAGGAATTCCAGTTTTTAATTAAGGCTGAAATACAATGAACGTAGCATTAATCGGTTCAGGAGGGCGTGAGCATGCTATTGCTTATAAAATTAGTGAAAGTAATCTGCTTACAAAGTTGTATATTCTTCCAGGCAATCCGGGTACTGCAAAATTAGGTGCGAATGTTAAGATTGATATAAAGAATGCTCATGAGGTAGTATCATTTTGTAAGGATAAAGAAATTGATCTTGTTGTTATCGGTCCGGAACAGCCACTTGTTGATGGTCTGGCTAATGTTCTAAGGCAGAATGAAATTTTTGTATTTGGACCTGATAAAGAAGCTGCAAAAATTGAAGCTGAAAAATCATTTGCTAAAAGTATTATGGATGCCGCAAGGGTACCAACTGCAAAATATATAGAATTTGATGCGAGTAAGTATGATCGGGCAAAGGATTTCCTTAAACAAAAAAAATATCCTTGTGTAATAAAAGCGAACGGATTAGCTGCCGGTAAAGGAGTAGTTATTTGCAATTCTGCTGAAGAAGCTGAAAAAACACTTCGTTCTTTTTTTATTGAAAAGATCTTCGGTGCATCAGGAGAAAAAATTTTAATTGAAGAATTTTTAAGCGGGGAAGAGGCTTCAGTGTTTGCGATTACGGATGGCAACGATTTTATATGTTTACCATCATCTCAGGATCACAAAAGAATTGGTGAGAACGATACCGGGAAAAACACCGGGGGAATGGGAGCGTATTCACCCGCTCCAATTGTAACACCTAATATTATGGAAGAGATCGTTGTAAGAATAATTGCGCCAACTCTTAAAGCACTTAAAAATGATGGAAAAGCATTTATAGGTTGTTTGTATGCAGGATTGATTTTTACCGATAAAGGTCCTAAGGTAATCGAGTTTAACTGCCGTTTTGGTGATCCTGAAACACAGGCAGTACTTCCTCTTTTAAAAGGTGACTTCTTAAGATTACTTTACTCTGCTGCTGAGGGTAAAATCGATAAGAATATTATTTCTTATAATGGTGGTGCTTCAGTCTGTATTGTCGCTGCATCTTCGGGGTACCCGGATTCCTACAAAAAAGGATTTGAAATCAAAGGATTGGACAACTTACCGGATGATATAATAGTTTATCATGCTGGCACTTCTGAAGCTGATGGAAAAATTATTACTAATGGTGGAAGAGTTCTTGGGGTAACTTCTGTTGTACCTGAGAATGATTTAGTTAGAGCCAAGTCTAAAGCATACGAAGCTCTTGAACAAATTAATTTTGAAAATATTTACTACAGAAAAGATATAGCTGATAAAGCTATTCGGATGAATCAATAAGTTAAGAGTGCTGAATCCTGGTTAAGAACAGAAATGTAATTTTTGTTTACTTTTACGAGTAAAAAGGAGCTTTCTATGCGAGATAACTTTTTCACAATTTCAGTTTTCTTACTTAGTATAATTGCTCTTATTTCCTGTAATCACACTCCTGATACAAGCAAACTAAAACGGGAAATAATCAAAACAGATAAAACTATGTCTAATCTTGCAGTGAAGGAAGGTTTTTATAAAGCATTATTATTCTATTCAGATGATGATATAATAAAATTTAACGATGGACAATACCCAATTATCGGGAAAACAGAATTTGAAGAAAAATTTGGGAAAAGTTCCGGACCAAAGACTCTAACCTGGGAACCAATTAATGCAGAAGTGGCTATCTCAGGTGACCTCGGATATACCTGGGGAAACTGGAAGTTTGTTCTATCGGACACAACTTATTATGGAAATTATTTTACGGTATGGAAAAAACAAAAAGATGGGAAGTGGAAAGTAGCTCTTGATGGAGGAAATTCAACTCCTCCTCCAAAAGATATTAAATAGTTTTAAGAACTCAAGAAGAATTGAGTAGATAACAAATTTTCTAATTTAATAAACAAAGAAAGATATCCAACTTGTTGTAATAAATTAATGTTTTGATTTCTTAACCAATGATAAAAATTCAGAATCAAATTTTATTAGAATTACTCCCAGCAGAAGTAAAACTAAATCTTCAATTATTTTATTAACACCTATCTTTGTTCCGCTTACTGTACCGAAACAGCCACAGTCGATATTTAAACCTCTTATAAGACTGATTGATATTGCTATGATAAAAATGATTAGCAATACAGAAATTATAAATGAATTCTCTTTCACTTTTATACCAAATAAAAGCAGTATTCCCGTTGTGAGTTCGAGCCAAGGCAAAGTGATAGCAAAAATGTTAACTAAAAATAATGGAAGGATTTTATAATTATTTATTGAGATTGAAAATCCATTGGTATCAGAAATTTTCTCCATACCTGCATAAATGAAAATCATAGCAAGTACAATCCTAAATAAGAATAAAAGATATTTATTATTGATAAGACTTTTCATTTTAGTTTTGATCATACCCGGATTCAACAGGATAATTTGCGCTTTGCCAATCTACCCAGCCACCATAAAAGATGTAAACTTTTCCATATTCTTTTTCATATAGTTTATCACTTAGCATTATACTTAAATCACAATCCTTTCCATCACAGTAAGCAACTAAAGGAGTAGTTAATGGAATTGTATCTAAAAGCGATTTATATTTATCGAAATCGTAATAAGGTAATGAGACCGCCCCTTTTATATGAGAGATTTCAAATTCCGGTAAATCTCTTGCATCTAAAAAAAGAACTTTCTCATTGTATAACTTATATGCTTGTTTAAGAGTAATTGCAACCGGTTCCCTTGATTCTGTGTTTGGCTTTATTGTAAGTGTGGATTCATAATTTTCTGAGTTACTTTTCGCTATGGAGGAATCACTATCCCATACCAATTTTCTTTCTTTTTTAATTAAGGGAATAGCTTCTGGATTAAGATAGTTAGCAAACAATCCTATAATACAACTTACAATTACAATGTAGAAAACCGATTTGAAATCCATTCTTAGAAACAATTGAATTTAGATAATTAATTTATTGAGCAGAATTTGTGGTAGCTATAAATAGATTCTAATTCTAATAACAATTTAATATTTTGAAACCGAAAAAACATTTTATTTATAGCAATAATTGTTAACTTTTGCGGTCAAAACCTGCGAATTTATAAAAATATTAAAGGTTCTTCTAATATATTAGAGCTTAAATTCAGAAGGGAAAATCAATCTTTAAATCATTAGTTTTAAATTATTTTCAAAATTAAATTTGACAACAATACAAAAATGAAATGAGTCACTTGTGGAATTTTTAGAGAAATTATTCAATGTAGAAAATAAAGTAGCGGTAATAACCGGCGGAAGTGGAGTACTTGGCGGTGAAATAGCTAAAGGATTGCTCAGTGCTGGTTCCAAAGTTATTATTCTCGGTACCAATGAGAACAAACTGAATCAAAAAGTTAATTCTCTTAAAACTATTAGTAAAGATATTGCTGGGTTGAAATGCAATGTACTTGATGAGAAAAATATTAGAAATGTAAATAATCAAGTACTGGATAAGCATCAGCATATTGATATACTAATAAATGCTGCTGGCGGGCATGTAACAAAGGCTGTAATTGGTGTCGATCAAAGCATATTCGATCTTAGAATTGAGGATTTCGGAAAAGTTACTGATTTAAATTTATATGGAACTGTATTACCGACTTTGGTTTTTGGAAAATCTATGGCAGAACAGGGAAAAGGTTCCATAATTAATATATCCTCGATGGCAGCCCAGAGAGCTATTACAAGAGCTGTTGGATACTCCGCAGCTAAAGCCGCTGTTGAAAATTTTACACGCTGGATGGCAGTAGAACTCGCTCAGAAATTTGGAAGTGGAATAAGAGTGAATGCAATTTCTCCGGGTTTTTTCTTAACAGAACAAAACAAATCAATTTTAACTGATGAAGATGGTTCTCTTAAGGAGAGGGGAAAAACTATTTTAAACATCACACCCTTTAATAGATTTGGTAATCCTGATGAACTTATAGGCACGGTACTTTGGCTTGCGAGCGATGCTTCACAATTTGTCACTGGTACAATAATTCCAGTCGATGGTGGCTTCAGTGCATTCAGTGGAGTCTAATATTTTTAGGGATCTTACAAAATTATTGCATGTGAAATCGTTAATTGTTGAATATCTTAATACGAAATAAATTATAATTTATTATTTTCAGTTGAAAACCGATGGCATTTGAACAAACCTGGAGATGGTTTGGTCCGAAGGATCCTATTACACTAAAGGAAATAAAACAAACCGGCGCAAGTGGAATTGTTACAGCATTACATCATATTCCTATTGGTGAAGTATGGTCGGTTGACGAAATAGATAAAAGAAAAACTTTAATTGAATCTGAGGGATTAGCATGGTCAGTTGCAGAAAGTATTCCGGTTCATGAAGATATAAAAAAACAGAAGGGTAAATTCCAGAAGTATTTAGATAATTATAAAGTATCAATTAATAATCTCAGTAAATCTGGTGTTGATACTGTATGTTATAATTTTATGCCTGTACTTGATTGGTCTCGCACTAATCTTAGGGTAATATTTAAAGATGGTGCAATTACCACACAGTTTGAATCGAAGGTGTTCGCGGCTTTTGATCTTTTTATGCTACAAAGAAAAAATGCTGAAAAAGATTACAGTACAAAGAAAATCGAAGAAGCCAAAAAATACTATGAAAAGATGAGTAACGGACAAAAGGACGAACTGAAACAAACTATTCTCTATGGTTTGCCTGGTTCTTTGGAAGTATACACATTGGATGAATTTCGATCAGCCTTAACTGAGTATAATGAAATCGGTGATAAAGAACTGCGGGATAATCTGTATTATTTTATTAAAGAAATAATTCCTGTTGCTGAAGAAGCCGGTGTTCTGATGGGAATTCATCCTGATGATCCACCTTGGTCGCTTCTGGGTCTCCCCAGAATTGTGGGAACAAAACAAGATATTCAACAAATAATAAATGTAGTCGATTCACCTTCTAATGGAATAACTTTTTGTACAGGTTCATTCGGTGCCGGTTATAAAAATGATCTTGTTGATATGGCAAAAACTTTTTCAAATAGAATTAATTTTCTACATTTGCGCAATTTAACAAGAAATGCAAATGGTGATTTTACAGAAGCTTATCATCTAGATGGAGATATCGATCTGTATGGAGTTATTAAAACTCTTCTTCTGGAACAACAAAAACGAATCAATGAGGGAAGGAAAGATTCACGTATGCCAATGCGTCCTGATCATGGACATTTGATGATACCTGAACAGAGCAGACAAGGTATTTATCCAGGCTATTCATTATTCGGAAGAATGAGAGGGCTGGCTGAATTACGTGGAATGGAATTAGGAATACTGCGTTCTTTAGGAATCTAACTATTGGAGTTAAAATGAAAGTTGTAACATTCGGGGAAGTGATGCTAAGACTCGCTACACCACAAAATTTAAGATTTTCTCAAGCAGTTAATTTTGATGCAGGCTTCGGCGGTGGTGAAGCTAATGTTGCGGTTTCTCTTGCTAATTATGGAATTCCCGTTGAGTTCGTAAGTAGAATTCCTAAGAATGATATTGGAGAAACCTGCATTATGAATTTAAAAAGATTTGGTGTTGGAACAAATCATATTTTGAGAGGTGGGGAAAGACTTGGAATTTATTTCTTAGAAAAAGGATCAGTTAGTCGTGCAAGCAAGGTAATTTATGATCGATCACATTCATCAGTATCACAAATTGAAAAGGGGATGATCGACTGGGATAGTATTTTTGATGGTGCAAACTGGTTTCACTGGACAGGAATTACACCCGCTATTTCTAAAGGAACTGCCGATGCTTGTCATGAAGCTATAACAATGGCAATTAAAAAAGGCTTAACTGTTTCTTGTGATTTAAATTTTAGAAAAAAACTATGGAACTATGGAAAAAAGGCAAACGAAGTTATGCCTGAATTAGTTAATGGTTGTGATATAATTTTAGGAAATGAAGAAGATGCTGAAATGAGTCTTGGGATAAAACCTGAAGGTGTTGATGTACCAGGCGGAAATCTCAGTTCAGAAGCATATCTATCCGTTTCCCAAAAGATTATGAAACATTTCCCAAAAGCAAAAAAAGTAATAACAACTCTAAGAACATCTATCAGTGCAGATCATAACAAATGGTCTGGAGTACTTTATAATGGAGATAAATTTTTAGAAGCTCCGGTTTATGATATTACGCATATTGTAGATCGTGTTGGCGGAGGTGATTCTTTTATGGGAGGATTAATTTATGGTTTACTCACTTATAAAGATGATGATCAAAAAGCTCTAAACTTTGCTGTTGCAGCTTCTTGTCTTAAACATACTATTCAGGGAGACTTCAACTTAGTAACTGTTGAAGAAATAGAAAAGCTTATGTCCGGTGATGCTTCCGGCAGAGTATCAAGATAACCAAATACCAGTCTAATTTATGAACTGGATGAATTCCAATATGAGAAGTATTTATTAAGTCATCTCGATTTCTTTGATATCCGGCACTAATAGATTTATGATAAATAAAGCTGTCAGATAGAGTGAACCTGCAATTATAAACAGGATTAAGTAACTACCTGTATATTCCAAAATAAATCCTGCAGCTGTAGCAATAAACATCCCTCCAATTGCGCCAAAAGTTCCACCAAGACCAACTACGGACGCAACTGCTTTTCTTGGAAACATATCCGAAACAATTGTAAAAAGATTCGCTGACCATCCTTGGTGAGCAGCTGTAGCAAGACTAAGTAATCCAACCGCTACCCAAATGCTTGATGCACCAGATGCAAACATTATAGGTATAACTATTATGGCGCAAATTAACATAGTTATTTTACGTCCTTTGTTAACAGTCCATCCTTGTTTTATAAAGGAAGAAGAAAGCCAGCCTCCACCAATACTACCTACATCGGCCATAACATAAATTATAATCAATGGTACACCTATTTTATCCAGAGTAACGCCATAGTTTTTATTTAGAAAACTGGGTATCCAATAAAGATAAAACCACCAGGCTGGATCTGTCAGGAATTTACCAATTGCAAAGGCCCACGTTCCCCTATATTTAAGAAGCTGTTTCCAGGGAATTTTGACTGATGGATCTGCCGGATCGGATTGTATATATTCGAGTTCAGTTTGAGATAGTTTTTTATGCTTTTCAGGTTTATCATATAACCAATACCAGAATATCAGCCATATCAAACCTATAGCACCTGTAAAAATAAATGCTTCCTGCCAACCCCAGGTAAGTACAATCCAGGGAACAATTAAGGGGGCAATGACTGCACCAACATTTGAACCAGCATTAAATATACCTGTAGCTAAAGCTCGTTCCTTCTTGGGAAACCATTCTGCTACTGTTTTAATAGCAGCAGGAAAATTGCCTGCCTCAAAAAGACCTAACGCAAAACGTGCAATGCCAAATCCTAAAGCACTGCTTGCTAATGCATGTCCTATCGCTGCAAAACTCCAACCGGTAAGTACTGTAGAATATCCTGATCTTGTTCCAACTATATCAATTATTCTACCGATCAATAATAATCCAATAGCATATGCTGCGCTAAAGGCAGTTACAATATAACCGTATTCAATTTCATTCCATCCGATTTCCTTTTGAAGAAATGGAGCAAGTATACCGATTACCTGCCGATCAATATAATTTATTGTTGTAGCGAAAAAAATTAACGCGACGATAGTCCATCTAACATTACCGATCTTTATTCGATTTGTCATTTGTCATTCTTTCAGGATTATTTTTGAACTAAATTGATTTTTACAATTATATTAAAGATACAATACTTTATTTAAGTAAAATCATTTTCTTAGAAACAGTGTAATCATTTGTATTAAGTGTATAAATATAAACTCCGCTGGGTAAATTTTTTGCATTAAATTTAATGCTATGCGCACCTTGCAACATTCTTTTATTTAAGAGGGTTTTTATTTTATGTCCTAATATATCATAGACACTTAGTTTAACTTTTCCAGTTTTAGGAATTGTAAAATTAATTTTTGTTACCGGATTAAACGGATTAGGATAATTTTGGTTTAGTGAATATTTAAGTACAAGACTTTTATTTTTTTCTGTTGATGTAATAACTACACCTTGCATTGGTACGACCTGTGCTATACGTTCATTTTCCTTATTACATTGTAAATAAAGATCATCAGTGTGTTCGTTCTGATCATTTGTTCGAAATACTAACTGAATTGTTGCGCTTCCGGATACTGGTAAAGTTATTGGAAGAGGTGTAGCAACATAGAATGATGGGTCGCGATTGAGAATCCTGTTTATTTGAATTTCACTTGTAGAATTATTAATGATTTTGAGAGATTTAACCAAAGAATCATTTAAAGAGGTATATTCGAAAAAAAGAGTATCGGGATTTGTTACAAAAAGATTTGTTTTCCATGGATACTTAACACCGCGGTAATTAACCCAGCCTTCCGGAATTGACATTGAAAAAGCAATCCTTCCATCCGGGGTAACTTCATTTACTATTGGGGGCGTAAAAGTCCAGCCCCATCCTATTACTCTATTATCATTTTTCAGTATTTCACTATTACCCATTGCAACTGAGAAAGTCTGAGGATTATTCTTAAATTCCCAGACTAATGTAGCAGTTAAATTTGTTTCATCAATTTCATATTCAACTGCCCTTGAAAATTGTGGACTATGAAGGTTACCATTATCAAAAAGACTAATCCTTCCATCTGGTAATCTTCTGATATCATGCTGATGTGAAAAGCCAATCGAATCATTTTCGAAAGTAAATTGATTGTTCTCGCAAAATTTCCCGCCCATTCTCCAGATTATTTCTCCTGTTTCAATATCAATCTTGGTGATCTCATCCAGATTTCTACTTGAAAGAAGTATATTGCCATCATTGTCCATTTCAAGAGCATTAGCGTGAACATAGTCAATAGTCGAGGAGCTTAGGTCAATGTCATAAGTTGCATCCGTAATTTTAAAGTGATCCCAGCTTCTCCACTGAAAAATTACGTTCTTGTTTTCATCCAATTCCTGTATAACAGTACCAGCCACGGTGGCAGTAGAATCACCTCCTGAAATTACAGTATCCATATTTACCTGCTGATAGTCATAACTTAAAAGTAATGAATAACCACTGTCAATAAGAACACATTCATGTACATCAGCTAAATAACCGTTTCTCATATAAAGACTGTCAATAACTGAATAAGAACTATCCATAACATAATATTTGCCGGTGTTGAAATAAGTTAGAACCCCGGAACTTTGCCTGACAAAATTAAGGGTCCTTTCCGTTAACATTTTCCTGTAAAAAACAGGGACACCATAATTATCTGTAATGATGAGATAATTAGGTCTAAGGGGACTTGAAGCTAAATATGGAGCCAAAAAGATTTTTCCATCAGAGGGATTATCAATTAAATCTATTGAAATGGAAGGGAAGTTCGACGGAAGTGAGTCCTGTTGCACCGTATAAGTTCTTTGATTAAAAATACTTTGAGCAAAATTATCGGTTTGTTTAAATCCAATCCCTGGATCAGGATTAAGCAGATTCTGATATTTTGTCGGATTGGATCTTATAATTTTATTTAAATTCACTTTTGATGTTTCGTATGAGTACTTAAGATCCGGTACCGGTTCGTTTGTAATTGTTCTTAAGTTACCTTTAAGGTCAACAGTTACAACTTCACCTGCAGCGAATTCAATATCAGGTTTAAAAAGAATTGTACTATTATTTTTCGCTAAAATTATTTTACCAGTATGTTTCCCACTTTTAGTTCCGGTTACCGTTAGTTTCTCACTTATTCCATCAGCTACAATAGCTTCACCGTATCTTATTATAATATTAGTTGCAGTATTATTTAATGTTGAATTAGGAACAGGGGAGAGATATTGAAATTTATTTGTGTTTAAATTTTGTGCCTCGGAAATTGAAAAAGTAGCTAATAAAAGTACTAAAATAATGAAGCTCTTCAATGAGAGAAAATTTGTATAGTAGGACATCATAGAAACCAGCTGAAACTTACAATATTTTAAATTTTAATTTAATAACCAGAATCGTGAATTAAAAACCAACATCACACTTAAATAGAGGTAAAATTCTTTCTTTGCTTAGTATTCAATTTCTCCAATTTAAATTGATTTTGCTGAAGAGTAAAAACATCAGGGATAAAATACAATTTGATTATCAGGACATTAAGATTGAATTTGTGAATCGTGCAGTTTATATACACGAACTATTTAATAATTTAGATAAACATTAAATTCATCTTTCATTTTGAAAGATTTTATTATTTCGAATAGTTCTTACAATCCCTATAAATTATGGTCAATCTGGAGTGTCAATTATTCCAAGTGAATTACTTCTGAGCCGGCTAACAACACAGTGCCTATTCCGTGAATATCATTGATAGGAGTAGGACGATTGTAGTAATCGACAAGATTATCGCTAACAACTGTCCCCGTACAAACACCCTCTATTTGTCCCTCCGGATGTATTTTAGTTATAATTCCTTCCCAACCTTTTTCAGCAATAGATGAATACCTTTTATCAATATAGCCTTTGTTAACAGCTCGTGCAATTGCATAAGTGAACATTGCACTACAAGATGTTTCTAAATATGAGTCTTCTTTATCTAAGAGTTGATGCCACAAACCTGAGGAGCTTTGATATTTTGCAATTCCAAGAATGTGACGTTTAAGCAGTGAAATTAAAGTATCCCGTTGTGAATAATTTTCAGGCAAATGGTCCAATAAATCCACTTGAGCTAACAGAGCCCATCCGTTAGCTCTTCCCCAAAAGGCAACACCTGTATGGTTAATATCTGAATACCAGTTATGATACATAAGCTCTTTACCATCATTGAAGAGATAATTATTGAAATTGATGACTTGTTTTGTTGCAAAATCAAAATATTGCTGATCACCTGTCAATTCTCCCATCCGGGAAAGAAATGAAATTCCCATATACAGATCGTCAGCCCATAGTGTCCACATATGCGGAAATGAACGAACCAGGGTTCTGTCTTCAAGTTGCGATTGTTTATTCAGAATATGATTTGCAGCTTTATCAATATATTCTTTATAACGTTCCTGCGGATCAAGTTTATAAACTTCAATTACATTTGCACCCATTGCACCACAGTCATCAAGTTCTTCCATAATGAAAAATTCTCCGAAAGGATAATTCCATTTTCCTTCATCATTATAATTTTTCTCAAAGTATTTATAATTATCGAAAGTAAAAGCAATGTTTTCTAAGGAATACTCTTTGTATAAGGGCTCATTCAATTCATTGGCGAGCTTTAGCAATGCAATATTTATAATTCCGTTCCAATAACGCCAATCATTATAGCGACTTGCAAGTTTCAATTTACAACTATCGGGAACTACTTTTGTGGATTTGAAATGTTTACCTGTGTGAGTATCAGCAAATTCAAATGTTGCATCTTCTATGATTGCATTGGCAATTGTTCTCAGGATCTTTTCATTACTTGTTTGGTCCTGAGCTTTGTTTACTGATTGTAATGAACATATTAAAGTGAGAAAAAGGATAATTGGTGAAAATAAACACTGAGTAAATCGTTCTAACATATAATTCGCTCCTTCGGAATTGAATTTTATCTTAGTAAAATCATTTTCCTTTGTTTGTTGAACTGTTCTGTTCTTAATGTGTAGATATAAACTCCGGAACTAACAGCATTGTTGTTATCATCTTTACCATCCCAAATAAAAGCATACCTGCCTGCGTTTTTATATGTCTCTTCAAGAGTGCGGATTCTCTGCCCAAGAAGATTATAAATATATAGTTTTACATACGACGGAGTTTTTAAAGAATAACGAATTGTAGTCGATGGATTAAACGGGTTAGGATAATTTTGTTCTAGTTCGAATTCCGATGGAAGATTAGTAGAATTGTCATTTACGGAAACGTAGACATCATTGACTTTTCCCGGAGTACCAAGTTGTAAGGATGCTTTCCAGCTTTGAGCAACTGAATTATCCAGAAAAGGATTGATTAGAGAAAGAGTAGGCCCGTTGCCATCAGGTTCAGTTACCCACGGCAACTCATCATCATAATGAACAGAATCAATTAAGGATAAATTATCATCATAAAGTCTTAGTAATTCTCCACTCCTGTCAAAACCAAAATCAAAATTGCCGATAAAATTGTTACAATCAGGGTAAATATTTTTAAACAAAACAGAATCACGACAAATAACAATATATCCATCAATAGGTAATGAAGTACCTTCGGGAATGGCAAAACTATGTGAGTCGTATTCATCTTTGAATATCCATCCGGAAAGATCGACGGAAGAATTTGAAGTATTATAAAACTCGATCCAATCACCTGAATCATAGTTGCTGGAGGAATTATAATTAATTTCATTAATAACAACATTTTCCGTGTTGCCGGTATCAGGTTCAAATACAGCAGTTATATTCAAAATGCTTTGCGGTACATCATAAATAATCCTTCCACCAGAAGAATATCCCATCCAGTGGGAAAACTTGTAACCTTTTAATGGAATTGCTGAAACAGTAATAGGAACACTGTTAAAGTAATTTCCTGACCAGGGAAGCTTATTCAATGTTAAAGAGTTTACCTGAATTAATCCTTTGCTTGTATCGGCATTAACTGTAATAGATGTAATGCCGTTAAGATTGAACTTATTAGCAAAAAAAGACTGCATATAAGGTATTCTGTTGTCTGCAAATGTTGAAAGAGATTGAACTTCATTTAACCAACCGTTATATGATTGAGACCACCTGGATTTATGCCTTTGCATTTCCGGTGTAATCAAGTAAAGCATTTTATTGATTTTACCATCAATATTTTCGGGTTTAAATATTGTGTTTGAAAGATCAGCGAAGCGATTAATAAATTCAAATTTGAATTCATCATTTTCCAACAGTTTACGTAGTAAAAGTGTTGCCCAAGGTGGATTTGGCCAGTCAGGTCCATTCGGTTCAGTTGCAAACGCGAGCGTGTTATTTTGATAAGCGCTATGATTATAGAGAGCGAAACCAAAATCGGTATCAAATAGTATCCATCTCCATTTGGATTCTTCAGAAGTTGAGCGCCAGAATTTTATATTATTACCGGGCCAATCAGTATTATCGAAGTAAATCTCACAAAGTGAATAATCAATAAAATTGTTAATATCAATTTCTCGCTTAACATATTCATAATTAGAGGCACTGCTAAGATCATGGGTTCCCAAGAAGTTTACCAAAGCCAAATAATTACTATTATCTCCCTGAATTATTTGCGCATTATCTTCAAGAATATTAATACTATCAGGATTTACGTTATGATGTGAAGCAATAAAGTGCTCATTAATTTTTTCACGAAGATTTTGAATACCCCAGTAAGCACCATTGATGAAAACAACAACCGGTCTGTATGCTTGCGCATCAATATTGATTTCTGAGGCGATATTACCCATAAGAGCGTCACGCATATAACTATAATCCCAATCATTTCCTGAATTCCTGAGAACAATTGCTTCGAACTTGTTGAAAAAAAGTTCCGGGAAAATTTTATAATCAATACTACCATCTCCATACACAGAGCGAGCAAAAATTGCCAATGATTTTTGTTCATGTCCACGCGACCATGCACCGGTTATTTTTACCCCAGCATTTATTGAAAAGCCTAAATCACCGGTTGGCTCATAAAACTCTATATGAATAGGTCTTTCCCAATCCTGCCAAAAGTTAGCTCCAAAATAAGGGTAATCTGTTTCGGCATTATCTCCTAAAACATAAATGCCGGTATCATTGTCCCATAAATTTTCAGGATTTGTTGAAAGTGAGACAACAGGTATACTTATATTTTCATTAATAAAATAGGTATTGGTAATTGTTTCGCTTGGGATAGAATTTTGGCCATAAACTTTGGCTCTTACTACAGTAGTGGAATTGATCAAAAGTGGAGTAGTATAAACTGAAGAATTACTATCGGGAACAGAACCATCTAACGTAAAATATATATTGGCATTTGGATTGTCACCTCCCAGTTCTAAAGAAACTTGAGATGAATAAAATCCGCCCGCCGGTGAGAATGATGGTGGATCTTCAATAAAGACATAATGATCTGTTGAGTTTTCAAATCCGGGAGTTGGTTCGTAAAAATAAAACCAATCATCTGCTCCATCAAGGAATCTGCCTTTTGAAATATTTGGAAGAATCGATCCGGTAAAAATTTTGTCAAGCTGTTTTCCTTCTGCATCTGAAAATATCAGGTATTCACCATCTGAGTCCAATTTAAAATTTGTGTGGAGATTAGGTATTTGCAGATTTAAAATTTCCGGTGAACCATTTGCATTCTCTGGTATACTTTTCATCCCGAGAGTAAAAAAAGGAATTGCTGACATATCGGACGAAGCTAAATCTGAATTATGAATTTCAATAGCAAGAACATTTTCGCCAAGGAGGAGTATTGAATCGAGACCATCAATTATATATTCTTCAGGGATTCCTCCATTGTACATTGTCGCTTCACGATAACCGGTAGAAATTTCATCATATGTTGGCGTTACACCTGGTGTCCCAATGTTTGAACGGGCAATTTCTTTTCCATTTAAATATGCTACAAAAGCATCATCGTAATCAATATGAAGTAATGCTGTACTTATATTTTCAAGGTCATTTAATGAAAAAGTTTTTCTAATATAAAGTGAAATAGTCTGTTCAACAGTTGTAGAATCGTCAGAATCTCCATAACCAAATCCACTTGGACCTTCGGACCAGGATGAAGCGTCAAAATCAATTGAGTTCCAGTTAACAGGAGGTGGACCTGATAAACCACTGAAATAATTCCAGGTATCACCCCAATTAATAATTGTTTCCCAATGTCTTATTACCTGGTTATTATCGTTTCCTGAAGCCAGGAGGACTAAGAATGAGTCGGGTTCAATGGTTATATCGGGAAATTGCCATTTATAAATGTTTGATGTGTCGTCTGATAAAAAATATCCATTCAAATTTACGGTTGTATTACCTGTGTTATAAATCTCAATCCAATCATAGTACTTACCATCAGCATCCGGAAATACAGAATTGTTAGAAGACATAAATTCATTTATCACAACGGACTGAGAAAAAAGAAATGTATTTAACAGAAAAGAAAGTAATAAAAGTTTTATATAAGGAAACTTCATTTTAGAATTTCAGGATTTTACAATAGTTCATGCCGCATCAATTATACCATAAATATGTCAAAAATCACAACTATAAATGTTGATTTTTAATCTATTTATCAATTTTTCGAGTTAAATATTTCGATTGTCTTTTGTGTTCGTGTCTTAAAAAGAAGCAGCTATTTGATCTTTGTTTCTAATTAGTTTTACTCACTTTTTAATGAATAAAAAAAGTAATTTATTATTAGCAAATAGTACGAATTCTTAGCGAACTAAAAGCATCTTTTTAACATCATGAAACTTATCTCCGACCTGCAATGAATAAAAATAAACTCCTGTAGCAAGATTATCAGCATTAAAAGAAATCGAATACCAATCGGCTTCCTGATATTTATTTACGAGTGTTTTAATTTCTTGTCCTAATGTATTGAAAATCTTAAGCGTAACGTGATTTCCTTCCGGGATTGTATAGGAAATTCGTGTTGTCGGATTAAAAGGATTCGGGTAATTCTGGGATAATATAAAATTATCCGGTATGGTGTTATTATTTTTATCTATTAAAGTAACTACTTCATCATCTTTACCGGGAGAACCGTGAATGTTTGTTGATGAACGCCAGCTGGCTGGATCATTTTCATCTCCCGTTGGATTAAAATCTTTTGTTACAAGTGAAAAACCTGAACCATCAGCAGATTCTGGCCAGGGAGCTTTATCATTATACCGAACTGAGACAATTGAATCTTGTAGTATGTCTGTTAAGACGATTCGTTCTCCTGAGTTATCAAGCAATCCTTCGTATTCACCAAACGGAATAAAATTGTAACGTAAATTGAAATAATATTGATTAGATACAAGAACGATAAATTTGTTAGTATCTAAAATACTTCCCTGAGGAAATGAAAAAGAAATACCTTCAGTAAATAGAACACCGGTTAAATCGATAGGTGAAGTTCCCGTATTTTTTAATTCAATAAATTCGAAATTTTCACCATCGATTGTATCTTGCACCAACGGATGATAATGTATTTCTGTTATTTTCAGATTATTCAAAGCAGTTGATAAAACGAATATTTTTTCATTTAGTGCACTCCATGTGTTTTCCTGCTTGTTTCGGGCTTTAATATGAACACTATGTATCATCTCAATTGGTTCAGAATATACCAGAGCATTGGGAGATACTGTTCCGTTTACTAAAGGATCGGTATTATCTGTCGTATAATAAATTGTTCCTGAGGTAGAAGACATTGAAAGTAAATCACCCGGGTTAACATAATTATCATTTTTTGGCTGACCATTAATGAAGAACTGAGGTGCGTCTAAATCTGGAAATAATCCAGCTTCTCTTAATTGTTGAATAAATTCGTTAGTTCTGTACGGAAAATATTCCCGGATAAGAAATGCTTGTTCAACCAACCAATTTTGTTTAGTATAAAGATCGAATGGTCCGCTTTCATAATATTGATGAACATCTCTTCTGTAATCTCCCCATCTTGCTGATTCAGCAATAATAGCAAGATCAATTACGTTAGCACGTTTCATCCATCTTTTTATTGATGCTTCAGGTGTTAAGACTCCGCCGTTAAAACAGTGCAACTGAACACGATCGGCGAATAATCTAAGGAAATCCTCATTTTTACATAATTTTTGGAATAATCCACTTGGTCGGTTATCATTATTTAAACTCAAAACATTCGATGAAACATTTTCCAGTATATGTTCTGCATCCCAACAGAAAAACTTAAATCCTTCACCTGGATTATTCCGGTTTCTAACTGCTATCCAGTTATGATGATCCCAATCCCAGTTAGCACCATAGTAATTATTTATCATGTAATCTATAAAATTTATTACATCTAGATAGGCTTCAAAATCGGGATTGTATGTACCGTCAGGATTTTTACCCTGTATGAGTTGATAATTAGTATTGTCATCTAAACCATTTGCAGCAATACTCATCATTTCGTTCCATGCATTAATATTTCCGTCCACAACCTCTGCATAGTCTTTAATAACATCGTAATCTTCCTCGTTGCCTCCGAAGTAAGTTACGGCAAAATCCTTATCAATTCTCTCAGTAGGATTATATACTCCCCAGTAAATTCCGTTTATATAGAGGTTTACGAAAATTCCATGTCCGGAAGGTTGTCCCATTTCAAGCTGGGTATCTTTTGCCCATAAATCACGGATAAGTTGAGCATGATTTCTTTCACTTGAACTCATGTGAAGCCAAGTATTTCCATAAGTTGCACGGAGAACAATTGAATTAAATGAAGACGGATTTTCTTCACCAAAGAGATGATAATTTAATTTTGAAGCCCCATACTCACTTCTGAAGACAATACGAAATGAATGTTTTGGTGTTTTTTCAGGGCGTCTGCTATGACCACCATGAATTCTTAAGCCACAATCTATCTGAAACTCTTCTGAACCGTCAGCATTAAAATATTCCACGGAAGCAGGACGTTCCCAGCCATTTCCAATTTCAAAACCTCCATCAGTCGCTGGGGCACCTGTGTAAATATAAATACCACCTGAATCCGGATCCGGGCTGTGAGAGAATAAATTGTTTTTATCAGTAACGATTGAAATAGTTGGAAGTGAAAGTAATGCATCTTTTATCTGATTAAAATATAATATACTCTGGATTACTTCAGGATCCATTTCGTAATCAGCAATAGATGTACCTTCGATTGCAGTATAATCTCCCCATTCGGAAGGATAACCGGGAGGATTATTGGACTGGTTTATTATATCATCCGGGAAGAGAAAACTTTCAGTTGCGATCTTACCCGAATTATTTCCATCAACTGTAACTGCTCTTACTATAGTAGTTTTATCAATTAAAATTGGGGCTGTATATTCTGAATCATTATTTGTACCCGGTTCACTTCCATCAGTTGTATATAAAATTCTGATGTTATCCATCCCGCTGATTGAATTATCAACATCTATTTCTAATTCAAAAGGAGTATCATAAATTCCTCCTGAATAACTGAATATTGGCGCTGGTAAAAACGTTCCGTCGTCAATTCGATTTTCTGCACCGGGTGTTGGTGTTGTGAAAGAGAAATAGTAACCATCAAAATAGCCATAAGATATATCAGTTTGTTGCTCAGGATAAGGATTGAATTCCGAAACCTCGTTTCCTTCCGGGTCAAACAGGGCTAGATATTCACCTTCAGCAGCCAATTTAAAATTTGTATGTAATTCAATCTGGGGATCAGTAAGATTTTTCCCTGATGCAAACACGATTAAATATTCAGTAGAGTTAATAACAATAGAAGGGAAAATCCATTTTAATGAATCACCTATATCATCCGTTAATGACCAGCCTGACAAATTTATATCACTAGATGTGGGATTATAAATTTCTATCCAGTCAGAATATTCACCATCTTTATCAGTTAAGACCGTGGAGTTGGAAGCCATAAATTCGTTTATTAGAATGGATTGAGGAAGAATATTAATACTGAAAAGAGGTATTAGAAAAAGTAATTTTATTGTGCTGGGAAAATTTAATTTTGTCGCCGGCAAATTAGAAATTCTTATCATAATCTTCTTTATTTCTCAACTTCCCTGTTTAATAAATGCAAACTTATTTAAAAATACTAAAAAAATATACATTCCGAATGGCAGAAATAAATACTTTAGATTTTGGTGAATTTACTACTTAAATTAAAATTACTATGTACAAAAATAAATAGGGTATATCACATTGATTCGTAAACTCATCTTGGTATCTATTTTTTATACAGGATTGATATGTAGTCATGCGCAAAGCATTGCAACTTTCAAAGTAGAATTCCAAAAAGAAACAAATAAATTCAATGTTCCTGTCAGCATAAATCTTGATGAGGTAACATTTCTTCCCGATACAGCTATTAGTTTATTTGAAGTTGAAAATAATCATAAGACTCCTGTTCCTTTTCAAATTGAAAATGGAGAACATAGGATTTTAAATTGGATTATCAGAAAAGGGAATGATCAACAAAATAATTATGTTTTTGAGCTGGTAAAAGGTTTTCCTGAAAAATCAGAAGAAATCAAAGCAATAAAGGATAATGGAAAATTAATAATTAGTTCAGGGGATAAAGATTTATTATGCTATAACTTTAAAACTTTAAATCCACCTGCAGGAATAGATACATCTTATAAAAGAAGTGGATTTATTCATCCACTTTGGTCTCCACACGGACAGGTTTTAACTCTTGTTCAACCGCCGGATCATTACCATCATTACGGAATATGGAATCCATGGACTCATGTATTGTTTGAAGGTGACACTGTTGACTTCTGGAATCTTGGAGATAAAGAAGGTACCGTTCGATTTTCAAGTTTTATTTCTATTACAGACGGTCCTGTTTTTGCCGAATATGAAGCACTTCATAAACATGTTATTTTTAAAAAAGATGGAAGCGAAAAAGTTGCGTTGAATGAATTGCAATCTGTAAGAGTTTACAAGCCTGGAGAAAATCAGGATTATTATTTGGTAGATATTAATATTGAATTGAACTGTGCAACCAAAAGTCCGGTATTGTTGCTTAAATACCGTTATGGTGGATTAGGTTGGCGTACTACTGAACAATGGAATAAGGATAACAGCGAGGTTTTAACTTCGGAAGGAAAAACAAGAAAAGATGCTGACGGAACAAAAGCAAGATGGTGCATTGTTCAGGGTAAAATTGATGATGATTATGCCGGTGTTGTTATGATGTCTTATCCAACTAATTGTAATTATCCTGAACCACTTCGCATCTGGCCAGAGGATCAAAATGGCAGGGGAGATATGTTTGCTAATTTTTCTCCCACGAAAGATAAAAACTGGTTGTTGAGACCGGGGAAAAAATATAATCTAAAATATCGATTTTTAGTATTTAATGGACATGTTTCACAGGAGCAAGGAGAAAATTCTTGGCAATATTTTATCTCTGCTCCCGCGATTAAAATCGATTTAAACAATCAGGAATAAAAGAATTTTACAGTATTAGTTTTACTACTGCTTTGTTTCTTAGCAATCCTTACAAGATAATTTAAATTGTTCTTCGCAGGATTGTATTTTTATTTCAATTTAAACAACAATCAAGTAGAAAATATATAGGATTATCGCTGCCGATGTTCCCAAGATAAACGTTCCTAAACTGTAAAGTCTATAGCCCGATTTAACATCAATTCCTGAAAGCTGGGTTACGACCCAGAAGAAACTGTCGTTTGCGTGAGAGAAAACCGCAGAACCCGCACCAATTGCAATAACAACCATCGCTTTTTCTATTTCACCAACAAAACCTAAAGTGTTCATCATCGGCATCATTATAGAAGCAGTTGTAATCAGAGCAACTGTTGATGAGCCTTGTGCAGTTTTAATCGCTGCTGCTAACAGAAACGGAAGCCAGATGCTAAGATTAACATCAGCTAAAGTAGAACCGATTACATCAGCTATACCTGAATTTTGTAAAACCCTTCCGAAAATTCCTCCGGCACCAGTAATTAAAATTATTGAAGCTGCATTTGTTAAGGATTTTCCAACCCAGCCGGTTGTTGAGAGCATTTCTTTATTCAGTTTTTTTGGAAGAAGAAATGAAAGAAACATTCCGATTAAAAGTGCAATAACCGGTTCACCAATAAATGAAATGAATTGAATTATTGTGACATCGAGGTTTTCCCCAAAAGCATTTACAAGCGATCTAAGTATTATTAAAACAATAGGAACAATAATAGGAATTGAAGATTTGAAAGCACCCGGTGCATCTATTAACTTTGATTCAATTTCTTCGTCGCTTACATCAGGATTCGGATCGATGTAAGTTTTGGAAACATACTTTGTTGCGAAGAGCAAACCCACAATTAGTGCGAGTGCACTTATCAGTATTCCCCAAAGAAGAACCAAACCGAGATCTGCATTAAGAATTCCTGAAGCGGCTATTGGTCCGGGTGTAGGGGGAACAAGCGTGTGCGTCGCGGTTAATCCCAGACCCAGTGCAACAGCCGAACCGGCTAAAGATATTTTTGCTTTCTTTGATAAGCTTTTATTTAAAGGAGATAAGAGTATAAACCCGCTATCTGCAAAAACAGGTATTGAAACAATGTACCCGATAATTCCCATTGCAGTCGGAACTCTTTTTTTGCCAATAATCTTTAATACTTTTTCTGCCATTGAATAAGCACCACCGGAATTTTCTAAGAAAGACCCGATGATTACGCCAAGTACAATCAGCAACCCAATCTTTCCTAAAGTATCGCCAAAGCCCTGGTTAATCGAGTTGACAATTTCATCTAATGGCATTCCCGCGAAAATTCCATAGAATAGTGCAACAAGAAAAAGTGCAATGAAAGGATGGATTTTCAATTTTGCGGTTAGGAGAATTATGAAAACGACACTAATTAGTAAATATAATACAACCATTTGAACCTTTTAAGAAATTTATGATTAAAGATTCCCCTGGTGTCAGTCTTCGACTCCGCTAAGACTGACTATTATTTCTAATGCAAATCTCCTTTGACAAAAGAGCCGGATTTACCAACCAGCACATCAAAATCACAGCCTTTATCAGCCTGCTGAATATGATCGAGAAATAGTTTTACATAGCCTCTGTCTGTGTGAGGTTGAGGTTGAACCCATAATGCTTTTCGTTTCTTTAATTCTTCATCGGAAATATCAAGATGTAATTTCCTGTTTTCAACATCGAGTTCGATTATATCGCCGTCTTTAACAAGTGCAAGTGTTCCGCCAATTGCAGACTCAGGTGAAATATGAAGCACAACTGTACCGTAAGCTGTTCCGCTCATTCTTCCATCTGAAATCCTCACGACATCTTTCACACCTTTTTGAATTAATTTTTCAGGCAGATCAACATTTCCAACTTCAGGCATACCGGGATAACCTTTCGGTCCAACACTTTTAAGAACGATTACACACGTCTCGTCAATATCGAGATCAGGATCATCTATTCTTGCGTGATAATCTTCCATACTTTCAAAAACGACTGCTTTCCCTTTGTGCTTCATTAATTTTGGTGTTGCAGCGGATGGTTTTATCACTGCGCCATCTTCACATAAATTTCCTTTCAACACTGCAATGCCTGCATTCTGCTGAAACGGTTTATTAAAAGTTGCAATCACACCTTCATTATAACATTTAGCTTTTGTACAATTTTCTTTATGTGGTTTTCCATTTGCAGTTATCGTATCCTGATGAAGTAAAGTCTCAAGCTCTTTTAAAACTACAGGCAATCCACCCGCATAAAAGAAATCTTCCATCAAGTATTTTCCCGAAGGCATTAGGTTTACAAGTAAAGGAATTTTACTTCCCAGCTTATCAAAATCCTCAAGATTTACCTCGATACCTATTCTTCCTGCAATTGCAAGCAAATGGATTAGAAGATTTGTTGAGCCACCGACTGCAGCATTGACAATTATTGAATTTTCAAAAGCTTTTCTCGTAAGAATTTTTGAAAGCGTTAAATCTTCTTTTACCATTTCAACTATTCTTCTACCAGACAATTGAGTTAAAACTTTTTTGCGTGAATCAACGGCGGGAATAGAAGACATTCCTGGTAAAGTTAAACCCAAAGCCTCAACCATAGTTGCCATTGTAGATGCGGTTCCCATTGTGTTGCAATGTCCCTGGCTCCTCGCAGCACAAACTTCCGCTTCAAGCATATCTTCTTCTGAAAACTCGTTGGATTTTACTTTTTCTTTTATCGTCCAGTTGAAAGAACCGGAACCTATAACTCCATCTCTGAATCTTCCGTTTAGCATTGGTCCGCCGGGAACAACTATTGTCGGAAGATCGACGCTGCAAGCTCCCATTAAAGTAGATGGAGTTGTTTTATCGCAGCCTGTTAAAAGCACAACACCATCAATCGGGTTTGCGCGGATGGATTCTTCAACATCCATACTTGCAAGATTGCGGAACAACATTGTAGTCGGGCGCATTATCGTTTCGCCCAAAGACATAACCGGAAACTCGAGAGGAAAGCCCCCAGCTTCCAAAACACCGCGTTTAACGATCTCCGCAAAATCTCTTAAGTGTCCGTTGCAGGGAGTTAATTCGGACCAGGTGTTACAGATTCCAATTACAGGCTTACCGCGAAAATGATCATCCGGATATCCCTGGTTTCTTAACCACGAGCGGTGAACGAATCCCATTTTATCCAGTCCGCCAAACCATTCCTGGCTTCTTAATTTCTTTTTCGTTTTTCCCATAGTAGTTTTATTTAAATAAGTATAGTGAACGAAACGGTGATTAACACTACATTTATATTCTAATTTTTAACGTAAAGTTAGATTTGCTTTAAGAATATTTAAACCGGTTTCAGTGCCTTTACTATCGGGTTGTCCGCCACCAACATAAATTTCGAACTTTCCGGGGAGAATGACTCTTTCATTATAATCATTAATAATTGAAAATGCATCAGGGACAATTGAGAAATCAATAGTCTGAACTTCTCCGGGTTTTAGATGAATTCTCTTAAATCCTTTTAATGAAAGAATTGGAACGCGGACAGGTGCATCCAGATCAGAAATATAAACTTGCACAACTTCATCACCTGAAACTTTGCCGGTATTTCTAACGTCTACGGATAGCTTTACTGTATCGCCTACAGAATAATTATTATCAAGTTTCAAATTATCATAGCTAAATGATGTATAACTCAATCCGTAACCAAATGGATAAAGAGGTTCACCCTTAAAGTATCGATATGTGTGAGTTGTTAAATTGTAATCTTCAAATAAAGGAAGATCCTCAACAGATTTATAAAAAGTAACTGGTAATTTTCCACCGGGATTGTAATCGCCAAAAAGAACATCTGCAATTGCTGTTCCTCCCGCCTGACCGGGATACCATGCCTCAATTATTGCTGGAATATTTTTATCTGACCAGTTAACCGCCAAGGCACTTCCATTTAAAAGAACAAGTACGACTGGTTTTCCCAAGGCATAAATTTCTTTTATTAATTCCTGCTGAACATCCGGTAAATCCAGGCGTGTTCTGTCTCCACCGTCAAATCCTTCCAATTCAATATCCATTTCTTCCCCTTCCATTCTTGCCGTTAATCCCATACACATAATTATTACATCTGATTGCTTTGCAATTTGCAATGCTTCCTTTTTTAATTGATCCTTTATATTGTCTTTCGGTTGCGACCAAACTAATTGAACCTGTGCATCACCGTAAGTTTCTTTTGCCTCAACTTTTATTTTGTATTTTTTACCCGCTTCAAGGAAAACAGGATCTGCCTTTCTTAATCGTGGATCACCATACTCATTTCTAAAATGATATGAAGTATTTGCTACAACAGAATCGTTTAGATATAAATCTGTGTTACAGGTTGATATAATTCCTAATTGGTATTGACCTGACTTTATAGGAATAAGTTCTCCACTCCATCTCACACTAAAATTATCATCATCCATATCATCTCTTGGAGCACCTTCCTTCCAATCTGCATTCAAAGTATTGTCGACCTCTGAAAAAAGAACATCTCCATTCAAATCCTTATTATTATAATATTTAACATTAAGTCCTTTCACATTTCCATGAAAAAAAACATCCGAAGGGATAACTTCATAATAAGGTAATCCTTTTGCCAGTTCGCATCCCCTTGCATACAAAACTTTGGAGTGACCCGATAGTTTTTCTTTTATCCCTCGTAAAGGTGTTATCGGATCGGAAGGTATTCCGTTATAATTACCTAGAAGCATCAGCCATTCATCTGAGTTTGGACCGATAACTGCAATTGTTCCAACATCTTTTTTTAATGGTAAAAGATTATTTTCATTCTTTAATAAAACAATTGATTCCCTTGCAGTTTCGAGAGCTAATTCTTTGTGTTCCTTACTATCTACTATTGAATAAGGAATTTTTGTGTATTCAACCATTTCCGGTGGATCAAACATTCCAAGTTTGAACCTGGCGGTAAAGAGGCGTTTAACTGCAACATTTATCTCATTTTCGGTTATCAAATTTTCTTTAACTGCTTCATTCAAATGTTCATAGGTATTTGAGCATTCCAGATCACAACCGGATATTACAGCTAATGCAGCAGCTTCTTCAGGCGTCTGCACAATTTTATGATGACGGTAAATATCTCCTATAGCACCGCAATCGGATACAACATAACCATCAAAGTTCCACTCGTTTCTCAAAATATCGATTAATAATCTTCTGCTTCCGCAACAAGCTTCTCCTTCATATCTGTTATAAGCACACATTACTGAATAAGCTTTGCCTTCCATAATTCCCATTTTAAATTGGGGAAGATAAATCTCACGAAAATCTCTTTCATCTGTAGTTGCATCGAAATAGTGGCGTTCCGGTTCGGGTCCACTGTGAACGGCAAAATGTTTAACTGTAGCTATAGTTTTGAAATATTTAGGATCATATCCCTGTAAGCCTCTGATGAATTGCACTGCTAATCTTCCGGTTAAAAATGGATCTTCTCCATAAGTTTCCTGTCCTCGTCCCCATCGTGGATCCCTGAAGATATTAATATTTGGCGACCAGAATGTGAGACCCTGGTAAATAAATCTTTTATTTTCTTTAACAAAGTTATGATGTTTAGCTCTTGCTTCATCTGAAATAGTAGTAGCAACACGCAACATAAGTTCCTCATCCCAGGTAGCACCAAGTCCTATTGCCTGTGGAAATACAGTTGCTAGTCCCGCACGTGCAACACCATGAAGACATTCATTCCACCAGTTGTATGCTGGTATTCCAAGTCTTTCGATAGGCGGTGCTGCATTCATCATCTGACTTATTTTTTCCTCAAGTGTCAATCTTCCAACCAAATCATTTACGCGTTCTTCGATACTCAGTCTAGTGTCTAAAAAAGGGAAGTCGTTTTTTTCCTGTGCAAGTAAATGGAGGTTTACCAGTACTAATAAAGAAAAAATTAGTGATCGCATTTAAATTCCTATTTAATGAAAATTCACTGCTAGTACATATTTGCTGATTTTCAATCTATACTTATTCCCACTGGATAGCAAAATACATACTGGGTTTTGTGCCAATATTTTTAATAGCGTGAGGAATATTTGAACCGAGAAAGTATAAATCTCCATCTGTACCTTTGTATAAACCATCATAAATTTCCATTTCAGTTTTTCCGTTTATCATCAAGACAATTTCCGCGGCCCGGTGAGTATGAGGTTCATGGCTTTTTATTTCAGGATTAAGAGTGGTCACATGTATATCAAATCTTTTTGCCACCGAGGTTGGTCGGTTGAAATATTGTCTCATTCCTCCTTTATCATGTGGCTGATATTTCAGATCATTCCAGTCTGTTATAAAAGACCCGCCGGCTTCAATTCCTCTTTTGATATCTACAGGATATTTTGATTTATAAAGAAATACATAAAAAGTTGCATCCGAATCGCCGATGTTTTCAATTTCATAGCTATCTCCGGACATAATCAAAACTGTGCTTCCGGGAGATAAAATTTTATAATCATTTTTTAATGAAACTTTTATATCACCTTCTTTAATTATGATTAAAGTTTCGTCATCACTTTTTTCTTTTAATGATTTCTCTGGTTCGATTGTTAAGGCATAAATATTAAGGTTTTCATCATCAGTTGTTCTTCCTTCAAGGATTTGTCTTTTATCAAAGTTGCCCGATTTCTCTACTTTCAAATCATCCCATTTGTAAACGCCTGAAATTACCGAATCAGATTGAGCTGACGTAATACATGTTATTAATAGTAATAGCAACATCTTCATATTTATTTTTTCCTCAATTAAATTTATAATCACGACCGGTTTGCATAAAAGCGGCTATGTTTTCTACCGGGGTTTCAAGTGGTAAATCGCAGCCGGTACTTAGAATGAAGTTTGGATAAGACTGCATATTTTTAAGTAAATCATTTACTTCTTTGCGAACATTGTTTCGATTACCTGTAAGTATCGAACCTATGGGATTTATGTTACCGATTATAACTACATCATTCGGTATTCTTTCAGCAACTTCAGTAAGATTAACCCCTGCTTCAATTGAATCCAGGCTTAGCGCATCAACGCCGGCTTCACACATTTTTTCAACAAGATGCATCGTATTACCGCAGATATGATAAACTGATTGAACACCGGATTTTCTGCAAACTTCACTAATAGTTTTTACGTATTGCATAGAAAATTCTTCAAAATGATCCACTCCTAGCATCATTGCACTAGGTTCCAATATACAAATTATTTGGGCACCGGAAGAGATCAGATGCTTAACATAATCCAGTATTTTTTTTGTAGCAAGATCACTGGTTTTATGAAGTTCTTCCGGATGCAAAATGGTTGACATTGCTGCTTCTTCTGCTCCCATTAAAAGAGCTGAAAGTGTATATGGACCTGTAACATAGGCACCTCTGAAAATTGTAGATGCAAGGTTGTTACTCAATAATTTTAATGTTTCCAGATATGCAGTTACCCGACTGTCAAATGAAATATCTATTTGTTCCAATTTTTCAATATCTTCCAAAGAAAAATCATCTTTAACAACGGTTGCTGATTCCTGTTTCGGAAAAACTGTCAACCTGCCGAGTGCATTTGCTTCAACCGAAAGATCCATTAGAGGAAATATCACATCCGGTTTAAAAGTATCTGAAATAGCTTTTAACACTTTAAAATGTTCACCATAATTTTGTTGTGCAAGCTTCACCGAAGAACCTGCCATTTTTACACCCGGAAAACCTACCAGTGGTGCAACCAAACGACGTTTTTCACCGTAAGCATTACTTACTAAATCAATTAATGTATTTTCCAAATCACCCTTTTTGTTTAATATTTTTGGTTTTAAATAACTATTCTATCTGATCCTCATTCAACAATTCATTTACCGCATTTACTAGATAAATATAGCTGGATGCAAGATTTACAACATATTCGTTTTCTCCCCACATAAAAGGCCAATCTTCTTTGTTTTCAGGAAAGTCCGGTTTAAGTATCAATTCACCGGGAACTACTCCCCCTGCAATAAATGAAAAATCGGCACGGTTGTTTCCATATGCAACTTTTTTTGAAACAGTTCCCACTGCTGAAACAAAAGAAATATCTGAACCAGGATGACATCCGTAAATGTAATTCAATCCACGGTAAACAGATTCTGGATCAATCAAATCTGGAAAAGCCTTGTGAAGAATGTAATTTGTTAATGCAACATTAACTACAATGCCATCACCTGCCCAGCCACCGGTAGTTATCAGAACTCCAAATGGATTAAGCTGGCTCAGTCTGTCAAAATTTTGTTTGGAATTTTCAACAAGTGTTCTGATTTTTTCTTTATATGATTCATCCATGTACGGTATTGCACGAACAAAATAAGTAGAATTAAAAATAAATCTTCTTCCAGAATCTGAGAGAAGCTCCATTAGTCGTTCTGCATATTTATTTTCTTTAGTTGTTATCAGAAGTTCTACAGCAGCTTTTAATTCTTCTGACTCTAACTGACCGCCAGTAGTATTTCCATAACGAAAGAGATCAGGTTCATGGCTATGTTCTTCATCCCATATTCTTACTGCCGTTTCAAAACATTCGTTAGCCAGTTCATCATTGTAGCCACGTAATGCTCTGCTTGCTGCCGTAAGTGCTGCAATAGATCCATAATTTAATGCTGATGATTTATTTGTAAATGCCCACCTGTCATCAAAAGTACCGCTAGTAAAACCATCGGATTCGAGACTATCAAGTTGAGGATTGAAAATAAGGTTATCCGTTTTAGTTGATCCATCTCCAAGATGTGTGTATTGAGAAAGATGTGCTGCAATAATTCCGTTAATTGCATGTCCAACTGATTTGAACTGGGCTAAAAGTTGTAAAGTACCGTGTTCAATTTGTTGAAGAATATCCGGTTTTCCATCAGGATGGTGAATATCCACAAAACGATCTTTCTCATTGATCGTTGTTTCATCTCTCATTAAATGAAAATCTTCCCAGATTTGTACAAGATTTGATACCACCGCATACTGTGTTTGGGTACGGATATCGTAGTCACCAGCATCATACCAACCACCAACATTTAGCCCTGGAATATGCTCGCCAGGTTTATATGGTGTACCTGTAGTTGGTCCCTGAGCATACAAATCAAAATGCTCGTGATTAATCGGAGCCTGTAATGCATCATCAAGATGAGATGCTCCATGCCAGATACGGTACGCTTCATTAACCATCATATGATCCATCTGAACAGGGAGGTAAATATCAAGTGTAGGATGCCACGCATTTTTATAAATGTCTTCTGAAATTCTGAATGGAGAAGTCCGGATTGTATCATATTCAATTACATAAATTCCATCTTCTTTTACTGATGAAAAATCGAACGAGGAATAATCGTATCTCAAATAATTCCCCCGGTTTTGCAACTCACCCTTATATACTTCAGTGAAGCTTCCATCATCTTTTGCTTTTAATAATCGTGCTGAATTCAACGGTGTATCATTTTTATCAAATTCTATAACTGCCACTTTCTTCTGATCTGGATGATAACCAAGTTGGGAATGCGTTATGACCGGTTTGCGAATCCAGTTGGGAACTGCATTTGCAGAAACTAACCACTCAACAACTTTTCCTGTTTTCTCTGCAGGTAAAAGAGTACGAAGAACGAACCACCCGTTTTGTGCTTTGTTTCTTCCATCATATAAAGAAATTTTTCCAATTGCTGATTCGATTGAAACTCTTCTCAGTGGGTCCACAGGAGCTAAAGTAAACTTCATTCCAGATGCCAAAGGTTTTGGTTCAATCGAACCTGTTTGTGTAACTTGCATATTACTGAAAGGGTAAAGAGGAAAAGAACCGTTTTTATGATCGGCAATAAATGTTTTTTCAAAGTATGCAGCAGGAAGAAATTCCAGGTTAAGTCCGGCTTTTCCAATCAATTCTTTGGGAAGAGGATCGGAGAGATTCACACTTATCTTAATCCCATCATTATTGGCTTCAGTTCGTATCATATACTTGAAGTTGTAATCAGGGTAGGTTAAGTATGTTTCGATGAAATTTTTTTCTTTATCAACTTTCCTTTCTTCAAGTTGTGGGATCGGATCCCATTGTTCAGGTGTTGGACTCAGTCTCACATCACCATTTGTAGCAGTTCTTACACCATGTTGAATGATTTCAACACCGCTATGTTTTTCATCACCAAAAATTCCATAAAAGTTACTAAAAACCAGGATATTCAATCCGGGTTTTTCGAAATATGAGGAATCATTTAAAGAAAGATTATTTTTCTGGGCAGACGTTAATTCTGTTAGAGATAAAACAATCGTTAATAAGAAGAACAATTTTATTTGTAGTTTGTGTTTCATATACTGTTTTCCGGAATTCGTTTAATTAAATCATACATTTGTTGTTTATTTTCCTGTCCTATTGTAAATGCATCGACAGAATCAAAATTAAGTATATATTTAAGACACTCATCTATTCTGTTAACAAGACGTCCGGCTCCAAAGATTTTCATACCAACAACGCCTTTACCCTGGTTATGCATTTTTTTAAGAATCTTTTCAACGGTTGGAACATCAGCATCCATTGATGCACCAAATGGATTTATTCTGGCAAGATCTACCTGAACCCAGTCAGAATCTGACGCTGTTTCTAGGGCACCCAAAGTGTGGCAGGAAACCCCATGTGCTTTTATTATTCCATCTTCTCTTGCTTTCGATAATACTTCCATAGCACCTTGTTTTTCAATATTCCATTCAGGATCAGTCATTAAATGTAAGAGTATAATGTCTATATAATCTGTTCCAAGTTCTTTTCTAAATCGATCGAGATCGGACTTCATTTCATCAGCAGTAGTTGCTTTTGTTTTAGTAAGAATAACAATCTTTTCCCGGGGTACTTGTTTTAGAGCTTCTTTAAGATGAGGATGAGTGCCGTACTGATCTGCTGAATCCCAAAAATTAATTCCTTGTTCGTAAGCAGCATAAAGGAGATCGGCAAGACCTTTTATACCCAGATCTTCTGTTTGATTTGAACGATGGTTGAATCCATGGGTGCCTGTTCCCATTGCAAGACGCGAAACTTTTATTCCCGTTTTACCGAGGATTACAATATCATTAGCATATTTCTTTTTTACTTCCAGTGCAAGAAATTTTTCAATCGGTGTTAGGGTAAGTGCCCCGGCTGTAGCAATAGAATATTTGAAAAAATCACGTCTTCTCATAAATAAACTCTCTTATTAATGATTGTTTAATTTATTTTTTTCATAAAGAATTTATTGTCGTAAGTCTCAACCTGCAACCCGGTTGTATTTTCTTCATCATCATTTCTAAAATGGACTTTTAAGTATTGACCAATTATATAAAAATTGCTCTCGCTCGAAGCATGTAAAATCTTATTGCCATTTCCAGGTATTTCAGCAACAAGATGATTATCCTCCAAGCGAAGTTTAATCTGGAAACCTGTGGGGATTTGATATGTCCCGGTATATTTTTTCAGGATGTCCGGCTCAACGGGTACATCACCTTTGTTAAAAACGAATTGTAAACCTCTGGTGTATCCTTCCGCTTTTCCGCCTGAATGACCAATGCCATCTATTACGAAAGAGTTTAAATCTAATCCCTTATATTTTTTTTCTTTAAGATTATCAACAAACTTTTGGAAAGCATTTACATCTTCATATCCGCCTACTGCCATAGATACTTTAACAGGTATATCAGATCCATTCTGCAAATATTTTTTTTCATAGGTAGAGATTATTCCGTTATTCCATCCAATAGCAGGGCTTGTTAGTACATAACAGTTAAATAATTCTGTTTCATTGAACAAAGCATAAATTGTAAATAATCCGCCGAGTGAACATCCCATTAAAGTTCTATCTCCGGGTTTTGTTTTGAATTTTGAATCGATAAACGGAATCAATTCATTTTTTATGAACGACAGAAATTTTTCTGCACCGCCGCCAACCGGATTGTTTCCTTCCTTGGTAGGAGTAAAATCCCTTCTTCTTAAAATATCAGGATTTGGATTAACTCCTCCCCAGGTTATTCCCACAATAATAGCTTCCGGCAGGAAACCGTCATAATACTGCTCGCCGTAAATTGCATTGAGCAAAGTGAAATCCCACTGAGCATCAAGCAAATAGATTACAGGAAAAGTTCTTGTCGTATCGTCGAAGAATCTTGGAATATTTATGTAAAGAATATAATCCTGATTGACTATAGATGAGTGTAATTTTAGTAATTGTGTACCTGCTATTTCAACCTCGGGAATAGAATCATCACTTTCCTGAGAAAAGCAATTAATCCCAGCTACAAACAAAATGATTAAAATGAAAACCGTGATTGAATTTTTCATATATGTTCTTTCCTTTCCAGGGACAATATTATTTATTTAGCAACCAAATAAAGGGTTAATATATTTTATCATTACCTTCATATTCGAAGAAATCAAAATAGCATTTATTTACGCTTTTTTTACCAGAAGATGTTGCATATAAAGCAAACATACAACCAACAAATCCACCTGCAACCTTTGTACTTAGGAATGTTGCATCAATATTATCTTTTAACAGATTCCAATTATTAGGTTCAGAAGCATAATAAAATGAATAAACATTTCCATCCGCGGCAATTTTTAAGTACAATTCTTTTTCACTTTGCTCAATAGATAAATTTTGAGATGCGATTATTTCCATCTGGTTGTTTGATTCACCGCCAGAGATTGATTTATAGAGTTCAACTATCGGTTTATTTTCTTTTAAGGATTTACATAAAAAATAATAATGAGTTTCGTTCTGAAATATTAGAAATCCAGCTTTTTCATTTTCAGCTTCAGGTGTGAATTCCATTGAAACACAGGTTGAACACCGTAGGTGTTGTTGACGATGTCCCAGAAAAGCAGGATTTTCCTTCCCTGAACAAGTTTCCGGTATTAACTGCATGGAAAGAAAACCTTTTCGCTCATTAAGATTATACCACTTTTCGTGAGGTGTTCTTAGAAACATCCAATCTGGATTCAGTTTTCCGGTATCAAATTCATCTCTGATTTTAAAATTTCCACCATATGACCTTCCTTTAAATTCTTTATCAGGCTGCAAAGGATAATTATAATGATATTGCACTTCATCAAAGTTGGGATTGATGATTGGCCAGCTTATACCTTTCGAATCTCTAATCCATTTAACAGGAGCTAAGAAGGTTTCTCTACCTGTGTTATAATATCCATCTTTAAGCGGAGGATAAGGTCGACAGCCGAGAAATACTGCCCACCAATCCCCATTTTCTGTTTGAACCAAATCGGCATGACCTGTAGATGTAATAGGATTTTTTCTTTCTGGATCAAGATTCCTTTGTGTTAGTATCGGGTTTTTTTCATAAGAAATATAAGGTCCGTCTACATTTTCACTTCTAAAAACTACTTCGGAATGTTGATCAGCTGTTCCTCCCTCGGCAGCCATCAGGTAATAATAATCATTAACTTTATAAATATGAGGTCCCTCAATCCAAACTGGTTTTTTACTTAAATCTGTTCCACCGTTAACTAATATTTTTTCGTTTCCAATTACTTTAAGATTGTCTAAATCAAATTCGTACATCCTTATTGTTCTGTGCCCACTGTAAAGTGATTTGTTATCCGGTGCTACACTATTATATAAAATGTAAGCTTTTCCATTATCGTCAAAAAACATCGATGGATCGATTCCATTAATTTCCGGGATGAATACAGGATTGCTATAAGGTCCTTCGGGTTTATCTGATGTTACAATAAAGTTACCACCTGCATCTACCAAAGTACAGGTTATAAAAAATATTCCGCTATGATACCTTATAG
>JAJDNK010000254.1 GCA_022340715.1 bacterium BMS3Abin03
TATAACCTGTGTGCTTACGGTTGCTAATGCTATTATTATTGCAATTCCGCCGGAGATAAGGAACATCCACCAATCGAGGGTAACACGGTAAGCAAAATTTTGCAGCCATCTATCAATTACCAAGTATGCAATCGGCAGGGCAAATAGGTTTGCAAACAAAACGTATTTCACATACTCTTTTGAAAGCAGCATTACGATGCCGGATACTTTAGCTCCAAGCACTTTACGAATGCCAACTTCTTTCACACGTTGTTCCGCAGTAAAAGAAGCCAGTCCGAATATTCCCAGGCAGGCAATAAATAAAGCAAGGAAACTAAATATATTAATTACATTTCCTGCTCTTTGATCTGCACTGTATAACTTGTTAATCTGTTCGTCGAGGAAGTTGTATTCAAACGGAAAATCAGGAGCAATTTTAGTCCATATTTCTTCCAACGAACTGATTGTTTTACTTACATTGTTTGGTTGAATTCTAATCAAAAGATATTTAATCTCTGTTGGATCGTAATAAATCAGTAAAGGCGATACTTTAGAGTGTAGGGATGTGAAATTGAAATCTTGCATAACACCCAATATCTTAAGACCAAGCACTTTTTTCCCCACTGGTGATTTCATATCCATTGCATGAAGAGCTGCTTTATTTATAATACAACCCTCGGCGGTATCTGTTTTAAATTCTTTAGAATAGAATCTTCCCTGATCCATCTTTACCTGCATCGTTTTCACAAAATCGTAGCCTGCAGACAGAATGTAAGTCAAAAAGGGATTATCGGACTTGCGACCTTCCCAGTCATTTACGTCGGTCGATCTCAATATGCCTGAAGGTGGGTATGAAACCCCCGCAATATTTATAACTCCTCTATTTTCCTGTAATCTATTTTTAATTAAATCAAACTTCCTGTTTAGCTCGCCCGGCAGTTTTATAGAAAGTAGTTGATCTTTATTGAATCCCAGACTTTTATTTTGCACGAAATGTAGTTGTCTGTTCACAACCACGGTTCCTGTAATTAATACAATCGTTAAAACGAATTGAGATGTTACCAATACCTTTCGAAATATTTTGTTACCTGAGCCTAACCTAAAACTTCCCTTTAAAACTTTAACCGGTTTAAACGCAGACATTACCAGTGCCGGATAAATTCCGGATAAAATTCCCGTGAAAATTGCTACTCCCAAAATCACTAATAGAATTTCCGAATTATTTAAAATGTTAAAGGCTAATTCTTTACCTGATATCGAATTAAATAAGGGCAATAAATCATATATCCAGAAGATTGAAAGCATAAGGGAGATTACCGCATATACAATCGATTCGAAGAAGAACTGTAAAATAATTTCTTTCCTTCTTGCACCTACTACCTTTCTCATACCAATTTCTTTTGAACGGTTGCCCGCCCGTGCTGTGGAAAGATTCATAAAATTAATGCAAGCCAGCAGTAAAATTAAAAGTGCAATCACAGAAAAAATGTAAACTTGTGTTATGTCCCCAGTTCCGCCAATTCCTATCATCTTGTTTGAATAAAGATGAATATCCTTAACCGGTTGTAATGAAATTGTAATCTTCTCATCATTTTCATTTTGAATAATGGTATTTTTTATTTTTGTTGATACTGTGTGATAATCGGTTCCTTTAGCTAATAAAACATAAGTTGTATGTGCAAAACTATTCCATCCCTCAAGAGTAAATCCGAAATTTTCTACTGCCTGAAATGGAAGAAGGAAATCAATTTTAAGATGTGAATTGGAAGGATAGTTTTTGATTATTCCGGTAACAGTAAAATCAAAACGATTATTTATGCGGACTGTTTTACCAATGGGTTCTTCACTGCCAAAATATTTTTTAGCCATTTTCTGAGTCATAACAATCGAGAAAATATTCGACAGCGCATTGTTACTATTACCACTTATAAAAGAGATCCCAAACATTTTCAAAAACGATGGATCAACAAAAGTTAAATTGTCCTCGTTAAATCGTTTATCTTCATATTGTATTACCGAACTTTTAACCGTTCTCAACCTCGCAGCATTCAAAATATCTGGATATTGGTTGACAAGTTCGGGAGCGAGCGAAGGTGGATTTAAACTAAACAAAGATTCTTCGCCGTTCGGATATTTTTCAGAATCGATTACGCGGTAAAGTCTGTCGGAATCTGGTAAGAAACGGTCATAGCTTAATTCATCCTGAACCCATAAAAGAATTAAGATCGTACATGCCATCCCTACTGATAATCCTAATATATTTATAAAAGAGTATCCTTTATATTTTTTAAGATTGCGAATTGCAACTTTTATGTAATTTGTAAACATAGTTTCCTCAGCAAAAATTATTCATACCTTAATGATTTTATCCCGACAAGTCGGGATTTCGAGTTTACGTTATTATTCATATCTCAAACTCTCTACAGGATTAGCAGTTGCCGCTTTAATTGCCTGGTAACCTACAGTAGATAGGGCTATTAGTAGTGCAACTGCAGCAGATAAGAAGAAAGCCCTGGGACCGATATTAATCCTGTATGCAAAATCCGCTAACCATTTATTCATCAGGAAGTATGCAACAGGAAAGGCAATAATGGTAGCAAGTACAATCCATTTAATAAAATCTTTTGATAGTAAAAGGATTATACCTGCTATCGAGGAACCCAAAATCTTACGTATCCCGATTTCTTTTGTTCTGACTTCTGCCATATAAGATGAAAGAGCAAAGAGTCCGAGACAGGCAATTAATATCGACAGCATCGCTGCAATTCCGAAAAGCTCACCCATCCTCTGATCATTTACATAAAAATCATTTATTCTATCATCTAAAAAATTGTATTCAAAAGGAGTTACCTTATCAAATTTTTGATGAACTTCTTTAAGATGTTTCAGTACACCGCCAAAGTCGGTGTTGCTTGTTCGTATAGAGTAATAATCAATCCGCAGATAAGGATTATTAAGATAACCTAAAATAACAGGAGAAATTTTCTTATGAAGAGATTCTACATGGAAATCTTTAACAACCCCAATTACTTTTGCGCTGAAATTTTCATCCGGCATACGCACTACCTTACCGATAGGATCATCCCAGCCAAAAAGTTTGGCAGCAGTCTCATTTATTATTATTGATGCTGAATCGTTTCCCATTTCCCTTGAAAAGTTTCTTCCTTTTATCAGTTCGAGCGAATAAGTATTAATAAAATCTTCATCGATCGTAATATGATAAGGCTGAATAATAACATCGGAACCCGGAGCCTGAACATTCACACGCGGAAGATTTTTCCATTCTCCCGGAACCCTGGAAGAAGTGGTTACACTCCTAATGGAAGGATAATTCAGCATTTCACTTTTAATTTCCCTGAAACTCTTTCGTGAAGCGCCGCTGTTAATATCTACAACAATAATATTATCTTTTTGAAACCCGAGCTTCTTATTACGGATAAACTGAAGCTGCTGGTAAACTACAATAGTGGAAACTATCATTATTATTGAAAGAACAAATTGTACAATGACTAATATTTGTTTGAGTGAATATCCTCGTTTTCCAGTGTTGCGGATTCCCTTTAAAACATTTGCCGGTTGAAATTTCGAAAGGAAAAATGCGGGATAACTTCCGCTGATAATCCCGACAAAAAAAGCCAAACCGATAATCGTTAAAACAAACTGCCAGTTTTCAATATAGTTGATCGCAATATCTTTCCCGGTTAGTGAATCAAAAAGCGGGAAGAGCAACTCAAGAACCGCAATTGAAAAGAAAAGGGAGATGAATGAAATAATCAGCGATTCGCCCAGGAACTGCTTCAGCAAGCTTGTGCGGAAAGCACCCATTACTTTTCTTAGACCTACTTCTTTCGCACGGTAAAAAGATTTTGCAGTAGAAAGATTCATAAAATTTATACAGGCGATCAGGAGAATAAAGAAAGCTATGATTGAAAGAATATAAACGTAAGATTCCTCTCCCGCATTAGCATTTAAATAGTCATTTTCCATTTCACCCGAATGAAAATGTATATCATCCAAACGTTGAAGAAGGACCTCTCTTGATGTTATTTCAGACCCTGCAAAGTTTTCTTCACCGATTTTTTTAAATGCTGCCTGAGTTTCTTTTTCATTATAACCCGGTCTTAATAAAACATATGTCGTTACCCATTCCGACTTCCAGGAATTAATCCAGTTTCTCCAGCCTTCAATAGAAAGAAGCATCTTTAAAGGAAAGATAAGATCAAATTTCAGATGAGAATTATGCGGAGGATTTTTCATTATTCCGGTTACTTTAACATCGCCTCTTCCTTCAATCGAAAGAGTTTTTCCCAAAGCTTCTTCATCACCAAAATATTTTTCTTTAGCAGATTCTGTTAGAATAACAGAATTGGGATCTTTTAATGCTGTACTTTTATCTCCTTCTAAAAATTTAAAATCAAACACATTGAAAAATTCATGCGATGTAAAAATATGATTGCCCGAATAGAATTTCTTATCTCCGTTCTGAACAGTAAATCTCCCGGTTGCACTCCTGCTTAAAATTCTTACAATTTCCCCAACCTGTGGGAGTTGATCTTCTGCAGTCTGACCAATTAATCCGCAGGATAACGGGACAATTGAATTACTTCCATCAGGATTATTTCTTTTTTCAACAACTCTGAAGATTCGGTCGTGTTTTTTATTGAATTTGTCAAAGTTCAGTTCATCTTGCACATAAAGAATTATCAGGATGCTGCACGCCATGCCTATTCCAAGTCCTGCAACATTAATAAAGGAATATATTTTAAACCTGCTAAGGTTTCTTAATGCAATTTTGAAATAATTTTTTAACATTTTATTATTCCCTTATATTATTCATATCTCAATGAGTAACCAGACTTGCAGTTGCTGCACTAATAACCGGGTTCTTAACAATTTAGTTCGAATTTCCTTTATTATAATTACTAAATAAGGGATAAATATTATGCCTGTTCTATTTACAAGATTTAGAATCAAAAGCTTTGAAAACAGAAGAAAATGAAAGGAATTAGTATGAGAAATATTATTTTAGCGTTCGGTTACAGACACGTATGTTCGTAACCGAACAATATTCATTCATACCTAAGTGACTCAATCGGTTAGCCCGATGTCATCACTCATACCTGAGTGATTCCACAGGATTTGTTACTGCTGCTTTAACTGCCTGGAAGCTTACTGTTAATAATGCAATTAGAACCGCTATTAAACCTGAGAAAACAAATATCCAGATACTTATGCCGGCTTTGTAAGCGAAATCTTCCATCCATTTTCTCATAACAAAATAGGCTAAGGGCCAGGCGACTATATTAGATAAAACCACCAGCTTCAGAAAATCTTTTGAAAATAGAATCACAATCCCTGAAACAGTTGCCCCCAACGCTTTTCTTATTCCAACTTCTTTTGTTCTTTGCTCTGCTGCATAAGTAGCCAAACCCAGCAAACCGAGTGACGCGATTATTACTGCAAGCAAAGAAAAGATACCGAATATATCTCCCAGCTTTCTATCTGAACTATACAGGTCATTTATACGGTCTTCAAGAAAGGTATATTCGAAGGGGTAATCTGGTCGGAACTCAGTCCATTTCTCTTTTAGAAAAGCCAGGGTACCGGGGATATCATTGCCGCTTATCTTCACCGAGAATTTAGAATTACCTGTTTTAGTGATTAAGAAAATGATCGGTACAATTTTATTGTGAAGAGATTCAAAATTAAAATTGTTCAAAACTCCAATCACCTGTCCATTCCTGTTTCCGTAAATCATCTTTTTACCGATAGCCTCACGCGGACTCCAGCCTAACTTTTTAACAGCGGCTTCATTAAGAATGAATGCCGATGAATCATCCGTACCATACTCACGTGAAAAATCCCTGCCGGCAATTAGTTGAAGACCGTAAGTTTTAACAAAATCATAATCAACCTCCTGTACAGCAAGCCTGAAATTAATTGGAGTCGTTTCGTCACCGCCTACCAATCTTCCTCCCCAGCTATTACGAAGTATTTCAGAAGGTACGAGCCGCGAGGATGTAACACTCAGGATATTAGGATTTTCGTACAACTGTGCTTTAACGGATTCAATATTTTCTCTCATCTCGCTGTTTGAAGGAAGCAAAACGATTTTATTTTTATTATAACCCAGATCTTTGTTCCTGATAAACTGCATTTGTGAGTAAACTATTCCCATACAAATAATCAGGGCAATAGAAATAGTAAACTGGCTTACAACCAGCACCGTTCTGAAAATTGATTTTCCGGTAGAAATTTTACCTCCCTTTAAAACTTTAATGGTACTTAACGATGAAAGGAGAAACGCCGGGTAGCTTCCGGAAATCAAACCTACAAGTATTGTTAACCCAAGTAAGCCTAAAAGTACAAGGGGATTTCCAAAGTAATCAAGACTGAGATGTTTACCAACAAAATTATTGAAAAAAGGAAGTACAGCTTCGACTAATACGATTGCAAATATCATAGCAATAAAACAGATAATTAATGATTCCCCGATAAATTGGATCATCAGCTGCTTTTTGTACGCACCGAGGACTTTTCTCATTCCAATCTCTCTTGCCCTTTTTTCAGATCGTGCGGTAGCAAGATTCATAAAGTTGATACACGCTATCAACAAAGTAAAAAGTGCAACTATGGAAAAAATATAAACGTCGCTAATACTGCCATTCTCTTCAAGCTCGGTGGTTAAATGTGAATGAAGATGAATATCGGTTAATTTCCACAGGTGTAGCTTTGTAGTTTTACTTGGCTGAATTTCCGGGGGACGACCGTTATGATCCAGTGACCGTTGAGTAAGGTGTTTATCTAAGAATCCAGGGATCTGCCTTTCCAATTCGCTTACGGGAAAATTCTTTGGGAGGAGAAGATATGTTACAAAACTGTTATTTGACCAGTTAGTTGTAAGGTTTTCAACACCGATGTAATCATTCAGTGTTATGAACGAACCGAGAAAATCAAATTTAAAATGTGAGTTTTCAGGAACATCTTCGATAACACCGGTAACTTTCAGGTTGTCTTCTTTTTCGTAAAGAATTGTTTTTCCTACCGGATTTTCATCACCGAAGTACTTCTTTGCCATCGATTCCGTTAAAACCACAGAATATGGATCCTTTAAAGCAGTGTTTGGATCCCCCTCAATAAATTTAAAAGTGAATATTTTGAAGAAACTGTTCTCAGCCCAGAAGAACCTGTCTTCTATAAATGTTTTATCACCAACCTGTAAAAGGCTATTCCAGTCGGAGGCGACTCTTGCTTCTTCTTCTACAATGTTTGGGAAATCATTTTTTAAAAGAGGACCGATAGGTGGTGCAACTCTTGCAAGATGAAGATTTGAAGTTCCATCCCGGTTAAACCATTCGCGTGATACCCTGTAAATCCTGTCTGCATTTTTATTAAATCTATCGTAGCTTAATTCATCCTGTATAAAAAGAATTATCAGAATGCTACAAGCCATCCCAACAGCAAGTCCCGCGAGGTTAATAAAAGAATATATTTTAAACCTTGCAAGATTTCTCAATGCTATTTTAAAATAGTTCTTAATCATGATAAATCACTTTAAGTTTATTGATAATCCGATAATCAAACCGGTTTTAATCTATTGGACTTAAAACCTTAAAAGAATCTCCTTTTAAAGTGATCCCTCTGGGAAATGGTATGTGATCTTCGTTGAATTCTTTTCTAAAAAGATTTCAATTCTAATTTTGAAATTTTACCCCTCTTAGGAAGAAAACCATTCATACAAAGACAAATTATGATGATAAATTTTATGCCTTATGAATCTGGCTGTGTTTTTGCCTTAAAATACTAAAAATGAGCGTGTTTCAAGTATTTGAAAATTTTATGTTAATTAAAACCGTTCGGTATCAAACATTTCTGTTCATATCCGAACAATATTCATTCATATCTAAGTGACTCGATCCCGATAAAAAACATCGAGATTTCCGCATTACGATACTACTCGTATCGCAATGCTTCGACAGGATTTGCTGTTGCAGCTTTTATTGCTTGAAAGCATACAGTTGCCAATGCAATTACTAAAGCAATCCCACCGGAAAGAACAAATACCCACCAGGTTATGTCTATTCTATATGCAAAATCCTGGAGCCATTTATCCGTGAAATAGTATGCTATGGGCAAGACTATTATATTTGCCAAAACTACTAAGACAAAAAATTCTTTCAATAGTAAACTCATAGTTTGAGATATCGACGCTCCCAATACTTTCCTTATTCCTATCTCTTTAGTCCGTTGTACAACTATAAAAGAAACAAGTCCCAAAAGCCCCATACTTGCTATGAAGATAGAAAGGATTGCAAAAAATAGGACAGCGTTACTGCTTACTCTCTCAGTATTGTAGAGCTGGTAATATGCATCATCAACAAAGTAATATTCAAAGGGTACACCGGGAGCAAATCTTTCAAAAGTGGTTTTTAAGTATTCTAAGGTTGCAGGAATATTGTGACTGGAGATTTTGACCGAAATTTGATTCCCCATATTATAGATGAACATTATACAGGGTTCTATTTCATGATGAAGTGATCTAAAATTAAAATCTTTCACAACTCCCAGCGCAGTCTCTTTAGAAATATCCGGAAAGAAGCCAAAATTCTTTCCAACAGCATGCTGCCATCCTGCTTCTTTAAG
>JAJDNK010000256.1 GCA_022340715.1 bacterium BMS3Abin03
TTATAATTTATAAAGGAATTGTTGCGCCGGTAAAAAATTCTTTCCGTTTTCTGCTAATCCTCCTTCCCGGACAGGTTTTTCTTTTATAGATTCCGGTTTATCCCCCGTCACGAATTTATTCTCCGTACTTTAAAATATTTCCTGATCTTATTCGTCTTTATTAATAAGAACTAAAAACCGGTTAATGACAGAACAAGCAAAAACAGTTGAGCAGACTTTTTTTAAGGAAAAAAGCAGGTTATTCAATTTCATCAGGAAGTTCGTTCCTTCAAGGGAGGATGCTGAGGATATCCTGCAGGACGTATTCTACCAGTTTATCAGTTACGCAGATATTGAGCTGATAGAAAGAGTAAACGGCTGGTTATTTAAAACAGCAAGGAATAAAATAATTGATAAAAGCAAAAAGAAAAAAACAGAGAGTTTCGATGATCGGGTTCCTGAGGAACTGGATAGCGAGGAAACTTTTACAATTGGAGACTTTCTTCTTAGAATAGATATAACTCCCGAAGATCTGTTCCTGAAGGATGAGTTCAACGAAAAATTAGAAGCAGCTTTAAATGAGTTGCCGCCTGAACAGCGTGATGTTTTTATTATGAATGAGGTAGACGGTTTATCATTCAAAGAAATATCGGAAATAACCGGACTGACCGTAAATACGCTTCTATCGCGAAAACATTACGCAGTAAAACAGTTAAAGAAAAAATTAAATAATTATCTGAGTGAGTAAAATAATGCATCATACACATCATAGAGGAAAATTTGTTGTGCGGGGAATATTTTTCGGAATATTGTTCGTAGGAATATTTTCTCTGCTTGTACTTTTATTATGGAACTGGCTTATGCCGCCCATATTCGGACTGCCGGTAATAACTTATTTTCAGGCTGTGGGTTTGTTAATCCTAGCTAAAATATTATTCTTCGGATTTCACGGAAGAAGCAGTCATAATCACTGCTACAAGCCACGGGAATACTGGAAGAAAAGATTCGAAGAAGAACATACTTCAGGAGCTGAAGATTTAAGCGGGGAATGAACCATGTTCACCTAAACTTCCAACTACGCCAAGGCTTCGTTGGACAAGTCGGAGGACAGGTTTTAAGAAGTCAGATAAGATACTATCTTTCCTGCCAATTTTTCTCTCTTAAGACTTGCTGCTAAGGTAAATAATCTTCCCTGGCGGGAGAAAAAACTTCAATCACCACAGAGTCTTCGTGTACATTTACACTATGCTCAACGTTTCCGGGAATATTCCAACTGTCTCCCGCTTCAGCATTATGGTCTTTGCCATCAATTGTGAAGGTCATTCGCCCAGAGATTACATAACCTGTCTGTTCGTGCGAGTGTTTGTGATTCGGAATTACATACCCTTTTTCAAGATGGAACTCGCCAAGTGATGTTTTATCACCGTATGTCAGCGTCTTATATGTAACACCGTCGAACGCCTTCCTGTAATTACTTAAATCTTTTTTATAGAACATATTCAGATCCTTTTAATTTTAGCCTGATAATATTATTTTGTTATTAAATCTGTTTTCAAGCATAAGAAATATATCCGTGTCGTAGTCGAAAACGCATTGTAACTAATCAAGTGCGGGAAGTATATAATTGCTCATAATTTCATCGTTCGGAGGATTATCGACATAGTTGGCGCCTGTAAATACTACTACCATATTTTCAGAGGGGATTACAATTATTTGCTGTCCACCCCAGCCTTCTGCATTAAAAGCATTGTAAATTCCGTTCAGGGAAGTGTATCTCTTTAGCCACCATAGGTATCCATAACCGTAAGCCCAGTTTACAGGTGGTGTTATAAAATTCTGTATGGAGTTGTTAATCCATTCTTTCGATATAATCTGTGTCCCGTTCCAGTCACCCTTTTTAAGATAAAGATAACCAAACTTTGCCATATCTCTTGGAGTGATATAAATATCACCATGGCAGCAGGTTATGCGGGAAGGATATAATGTTTGCCAGTTATAGTTTGTTATACCAAGCAAGCTGAACAAGTTTATATCGGAAAAACTCTTTACGTTCATGCCTGTGGCTCTTCTGACTATTTGTCCTAGCAGATCAACTCCTCCGCCATTGTAATAATATGCCTGACCGGGTTCTGTAATAACCGGTTTGCTTAATAAATATGCTATTGGATCTGATGATCGGTTAAAGCGTACTATATCGTGATTATTTTGCGAAATTGAAACGTCCCATTCATTCCATTTAAAACCGGAAGACATTGTAAGCATATGTTCAATTGTTATTTTTTCTTTTTGAGAATCAATCAGTGAACTGTGTTCCGGAAAGTAATTAAAGATTCTATCCTCAACATTAGGTATCAATCCCTTATCAATTGCAATCCCTACAAGAGCAGAAGTAAAACTTTTTGTGGCGGAATGGGTATCGTGACGTGTATCCCTGTCAAAATCTATATAATCCCCGTGGAAATTTTCTCCGCTATAATAAAAATCGTGTCCGGGGAAGTATGCTTCAAATACAAGCTTGTCGTTCTTAACTATTACGACCGAGTGAACTTCGGTATATGAATTATTTCTTATTCTATCTACTAGGATTTCCAGCGGAGAAGCATTCATCCCTACTGAGTTTAATGCTGCCGTCTCCCATCCATCGTCCGTCTTCTCCGGCACGGTATAAACATAGCTTTCGTCTGAAGAGTTTATCGATTTGTCGTCTTCACACGCTGCAAGAAAGCAGCTGAGCACTATTAGTAGAATATAAAGCGGATTATTTTTAAAGATCATAAATGTTCCCCTGTCTGACTTTCATCTATTGCAGTTTTAATTTAAGCGATAATGGTAAATAAGTAAATACTGATGTAGTACCGGTTATCTGATACGCCCGTTTTTTAAGTGGATATCTTAAATCTGCCAATTTACTTGCTGGATAAAAGATTTGTTTAACCTAAAATTCTTTTAACGATATTTTTCAAAACACCCTCATACTTTTTAACAACAAGCACGGAGTTTGGAGAATAGCGTGCGACTTTTTCCGGTATTTCACCAAACAGCATTTTCTTGAAGAATGGTTCTTTCGCTGCCCCGATAACAACGAGATCAAAATCCCTGCTGGCTTTTGCAATACCACCGGCAACTGATTTT
>JAJDNK010000266.1 GCA_022340715.1 bacterium BMS3Abin03
ATGTTTTTAATAAGGTTTCTGTAGATTGGATAGTTCTTTTCAATAAAGTGAATTTCATTTGCGCCACGACTTAAACATTCCAGACCAAGTGAACCTGATCCGGCATAGATATCTAAAACCTTTATGTCTTCAAATTCAATAATGTTGGAAAGTAAATTAAAAAGAGTTTCTCTTACCCTGTCAGTTGTCGGTCTGATCAGATCGGATTTCGGAACATTTATTAAGCGTCCCCTGTAGATACCTGATATTATTCTCATTTTCATATTGATTACAACGATCTGAAAATGATTTAAGATTAACCGATTCTGAATGCAATTCCCGCAGCAGCAGAAAATGAATTGTATTTTTTGATATAAAGAGGGCTTTCTTTTATTTTGTTAAGTGGTGTTAATTTATCCAGTGGATTAAATGCAAGAAAACCAATACCAATTTTATTGCTTAATATTTGAACCAGACTTTCCGATACGTCGTCTCCAGTAATGTATCCGGCTTGTATGAGACCTTTCATAATATTTCTTGATTTTGAAGGAGTAATATCCTGCTCAATTAACTGTCTTATATCATTTTTACTTTTCAAAGTATAAACTTTTTGTGCTATTGTTTTCCCATCAAGGGAAAGCATATTGGAAAGACTTTCTTCAGAGATAAAAATACTAAGACGTAATCCCTGCTTTATAAATGAATCACTTAAAGCTAATGCCCGTTCTGAAGAAAGATGTGCATTATCGATATAACCGAGTTTAAGATTATTTTGTTCACAAAATTTGTGTAGTATTCTTAGGTATTTGCGTTCGATACCGTAAACAATGGCCGTATTTTTTGTGAATATCATGTTCCTGTCAACTTCAAGATACTGAAGGCTAATTTCATCGGGAGGAATAAAAGGATAAAGAACACTGAATTCCCATTTAAACTCTTCCATAATATCTCTGTGCAACAGAGTATTATCATATGGAAGCTGAGTTATATAAAACAACTCAAGTGGTAAGGAAAATGAAATTGTACTACTTCTGATAGGTTTATACGATCGCATCTGATCGTAAGCAGTTTGCATTTGCGAGAGAATCTTATTCTCTTTATCATTCCTAAAATTTAGCGTTTCACTGAATTGCGCTTCGTTAAGATTTTCTAATCTTACTTCATCGGGAGTATTAAAAATCTCTACTAATTGTAATTTTTTGCTGGACAGATTTATACCGGCATGAACAAATAATCCAGCCATATTCTAATTGTTACTCCCAGGAGGCGGTATTCTTTAGTGCATCATTATCCACACTACCGACCGTACCATATCCATCCGGATCTTCAAGATAATACCTGTTGCCATAAACAACAGTACTGTCAATTCTTGTAATTTTACCGCGTCTATTAATTACAGTATCTATAGCAATTGAAGTATCTATCTGAAGAATATAAGGTGTATGCGTTTTGGGGGACCATTTCAGACTATCGGGAGTAAAATCTTGCCAGAATAAACTATCCGGTAAATTCTTGTGAGTATATAGAGGTTTAAAGGGATTAGCACTTTTCATAGTTAAAGAATCAAACGCACTTACAACGCTGTCAACAAAAGGATCATGCTTTATAAATAGAACAAGGCTGTCAAGATTTGAAGTAAATCTTCCATATTTTTTCTGCCAGAGTATCTCTGCCTGCCTGATATTATCCATTCGTAACCGGGATTCAGTTTTATTAGCTTTTTCACTTTCAACATAATCCGTGGGATCAATTATCGCAACTTTAATTAATAGTAATGTAAGTATTGCAATTACTACATATAAAGCTGCATGAATATACCAGGGATCTTTTCTTGTACTCATTTTTCCTCCGGACTAAAAAATAGTTTCAGAATGAAGATTCAATATATAAAAACTTTTTAATTTTATTAAACTTGGCTGTTCCTATTCCTTTAACTTCCATAAGCTCATCTAATGTCTTAAAACCACCTGTTTTGCTTCTATAATCAATAATATTTTGAGCTGTTTTTTCTCCTATACCAGGTAATCGTTTCAAAGATTCTTTATCTGCTGCGTTTATGTTAACACTTTTTTCAAGAAGCGGAGCTGCAATTTCTTTATTCTCAAAATTCTGTGGATTAAAATCCAAAACTTCCTGTTTATAATCAACAGGATTTTTTTCTTTCTTTTCTTTTTCTATTTCAAGATTTTTCTCTGCCTTTTTAGTATAAAAATTAAAAAGACTGTCCTGTTCAGAGTAATCGAAGTTTTTGTATTCAGGCGAAGAAGAATCATTAACTATTTTAATTACAAATCCTGCTAAAAAACTGATTGCCAGGAAAAGCAATACTTTTATTTCAGTTTCGGTGAATCCGATTTTTTTAGAAAGCTTTTTAAACACGGCAAATGCCCCCATAAATTATTCATAATTGAATAAAATATAGTAATTGAAAACTAAGGGGGCAAATGAAAAAAATCGTGTTTTAGATAAGCTATCTAAATCTTTTGAAGAAACTTTTTTCTTCTTCTTTTGATGAATCTTTGATATTCGGCATTTCAGCAAGCTGGGATAATAGCTCTTTTTCCTTGGAATTTACTTTATGAGGTACGCTAACATTTATTTTAACTATCTGATCACCGGTTCCCGACGAATTTAAATGCCTGATACCTTTACCTCGCATCTTCAGAAATTTTCCGGGTTGAGTGCCAGCATCGATTTTTAAAACAGCTTTGCCGGTTAAGGTTGGTACTTCCACTTCAGCACCAAGTGCTGCTTGCGGGTAGGTGATGAATAAATTGTAAATTATATCATCCTCCTCCCTCGTAAAATATTTGTGTTGGGATTCTTCAAAGACAACAATAACGGAACCGCTTGGTCCACCTCTTTTGCCAGCATTTCCCTGATCACGTATAGTCATGTAACTGCCCTCATGTACTCCGGCTGGAACATCGATGCTCATCATTACTTCGCTTTGGTATCTGCCATCTCCCATACATTTTTTACATGGAGTATCTATTACCGTACCTTCGCCGTTACAATTATTGCAGGTAGTTATATTAACAAACTGTCCGAAGACGGAACGGGACACTGTTTTAACTTCGCCAGTTCCATTGCAAACAGTACAGGTTTTCAGTGATGAGGATTTTTCCGCTCCTGTACCGCCACACTGATCGCACTTAACCTGCTTTCTTATCTTAATTTTTTTAGTAGTGCCAGTTGCTATTTCTTCAAATGTTAGTTTTAAGGAAACACGCAGGTCTGCTCCAGGTGTACCACCACCGCGTCTTCTTCTCCTCTGAGAGCCACCACCAAAAAAATCATCAAAGATAGAACCACCGCCCCCGCCGAAAATATCCGAGAAGTGAGAGAAAATATCATTGATGTCTGAAAATCCCTGGGAACTGAAACCACCACCTCTTAAACCATCGTGTCCGAAACGGTCATAGTTTGCTCTTTTGTCATCGTGACTAAGAACCTCGTACGCTTCAGCAGCTTCTTTAAATTTTTCTTCCGCTTCTTTGTTTCCCGGATTTCTATCAGGATGATACTGCATAGCAAGCTTACGATAAGCTTTTTTCAATTCATCTTTATCGGCATTGCGTCCAACGCCTAATACTTCGTAATAATCTCTTTTTGCCATTAGCTGTCTTTTTCCTCTTCGGAAGATTCATCGTTTTCAGAATTGTTATTAACTTCCGGTTCCTTATCCTCACTCACGATCACTTTTGCGTGGCGAATGACTTTATCTTTGTACATATAACCTTTTTCAATCTCTTCCAGAACCGTATGAGGTTCAACTGAATCATCCGGTCTTTGCAGCAAAGCTTCGTGGTAATCTACGTTGAAAGGCTCTCCTACCGATTCCATTTTTTTCACACCCTGGTCATCAAGTACTTTCATAAATTTATCATAAATTAGTTTTAATCCCTGCTTGATAGCATCTACTTCCTGGGCTTCATTTATATGTTGTAAGGATCTCTCAAAGTCGTCTACGACCGGTAAAAGTCTTTGTATAAAAGATTCCGCAGCGTAGGTAAGTAAATTAAGCTGATCGTTTTCTGTTCGTCGTTTATAATTTTCGAACTCTGCCGCTTTTCTTAATAATTTATCTTTAAGTTCTGCAACTTCGTTTTCAAGCTGCGTTATTTTCTCTTCTGATTTTGATTCTTCTTTTTCTTCCTCTATTTGATCTTCTTTTATTTCTTCATTTTTTTCTTCAGCTTTTTCATCCTCAATCATTATCTCTTTTTTCTTATGCTTCTTACTATCACTCATTTTTCAGATATTCTCCTTTTATTTTGATGAATTAGTTAAAAATTCTGAAAGCATTTTAGATATATAATCTACAATAGCAACAATCTTAGAATATTCCATTCGTTTGGGACCGATAATTCCCAGTGTTCCAACAGATTCACCTAACCTGTATTCTTTGCTGATGAAGCTGTAATCCTGCATCTTTACATCTTCTATTTCGCTTCCGATTGAAATTATGACATCATTCTTATCTTTGTCTGAAGATTTCTCCATTATATGAATGATAATGTCACGATCTTCCATTAGTTCGATAACGCTTTCAAATCTTTCCGGGTCTTCGAATTCCGGTTGTTTAATAATATTTCTTGCCCCTGTTAGGATAAGCTTTTCATTTCTCTTATCGTCTTTAAAAATTTTATCAACAGAATCGATAAACATTCTTATTACCGGTTTTTGGTTGTCATCCACATCTTTAAAACGATCTTTAAAGGTTGTTCGTATTTCATTCATTCTTAAACCGGCGAGACGTTCATTAAGCAATCGTTCAACTGACTCCAACTGGCTGCTTTTTACGTGGCTTTTAATTTCGAGCGTAATAGTTCTTACTAAACCTGATTTTATACTGATAACAATTAACAATCTCGATGAAGTTAAGCTAATGATCTGAAGCTTTTCCAGTATCCCCGAATCTATATCCGGATAAGCAACACAGGCTAACTGATTAGTAATTGTGCTGAGTAAGTTGGATGCAATTTTAAAAAGTTCCTCTGTATCGGTAACATCAGTTTTCAGGGTTCTGTTGATTATTCCTTTTTCAGGATTTTTTAGTTCTTTTAATTCCATTATCGAATCGACATAATACCTGTAACCTTTGTCCGTTGGCACTCTGCCTGCTGAAGTATGCGGGTGATTAATAAATCCGGATTCCTCAAGATCAGCCATAATATTGCGCACTGTTGCTGGCGAAATACCCATTTCGTATTTCCGGGTAATATACCGGGAACCAACAGGAGATGCAGTTAAAATAAATTGCTGCACAACCGACCTGAGAATATTTCTTTCCCGTTCGTTAAGCTGTTCTTTTTCAGAATTCATTGCCATTGGTAAAATAATGGAATTTTAGTGTGCAAATATATTAAAATAAGCACTTAATTTTTATGCAAACATCATACCCATGCCTGCAAGTTGATTTAAATCATAGAAATTATATTAGATGAAAAAATTATAATTGGTTTCATATAACAATTTTTTTAAAGACGTATTAAATGAAATTATGCAGGATACTTCATTTTAGTTAAGTTTGCATTATGTAATCGGTTTTCTTACACATTTGAAACTCAAATAGGATTTCAGGATATAAATTGAACGAAACCTACAAATCGTCCGGCGTGAATATTCCTGCTGCGGAAGACACAGTTAACAAAATAAAAGAATTTGCCAGATCGACATTCAATAAAAACGTTTTGGCTGAAATCGGTCATTTCGGCGGATTATTCAGCTTTGAACCAGGAAAGTATAAATCCCCCGTTTTGATTTCAAGTGTGGATGGAGTAGGAACAAAACTAAAAGTAGCAATTGATACAGGAATTCACAATACAATAGGGCAGGACCTGGTGAATCATTGTGTTAACGATATTGCGGTATGCGGCGCCGAACCACTTTTCTTTCTGGATTATATGGCATTTGGAAAATTAAATCCCGATACTGCAGCCGGAATAGTGGAAGGATTCTCAATCGCCTGTAAAGAAAATGGCTGTGCATTAATCGGTGGTGAAACAGCAGAGATGCCCGGTTTATACCAGGAAAGTGATTATGATATTTCAGGAACAATAGTAGGTGTAGTAGAGAAAGAATCTATTATCGATGGCAAGAACATAAAGTCAGGCGACCTTTTAGTTGGTTTTCGTTCAAATGGACTTCATACAAACGGTTATTCTCTTGCTCGAAAAGTACTTTTGAAAAAGTTTGATTTGAAAACTCACATTGATTCGCTAAATATAACTCTTAGTGAAGAACTATTAAAAGTTCACAAATCATATTTAAAGTTGATTAGACTTTTAAAAGAAAATGTCGAAGTTAAAGGATTAGCTCACATTACCGGCGGGGGAATTATTGGGAATACCATGCGAATAGTTCCTAAAGGATTTAAAATTAAAATGCATTGGGGAAACTGGGACATTCCTCCAATCTTTAAGCTTATCATGGAAAGTGGTGATATAAGTAAAGAAGAGATGAGAAAAGTTTTTAACGTTGGGATTGGATTAGTTGCAATCATACATAGATCTGACGAAGAACTCACACTGCAATTAGCGCACGAAGTTAAAGAACATCCGCTTGTAATTGGTGAGATCGAATAGAAAACAAGTACTTCCTTTTTCTCTTCACAAAATTCAATTAATTATCTCGATCATTTAATCCAAGATGCTATAAAAAGTCGAATATTTTGGTAATTTTGTAAAATTCGAAATAAATTGTACTTGTAGAGTAAATCTCTTCGTTTGGTTTTTCAAATACTTTTCAATTAATAAAAGAAATTAATTTTAAAGATAATGTTTATAGATACGCACGCACATCTTTTCTATTCAAACTTTGAAGGTGAAGTCGACCAGGTTATCGAAAGAGCAAAGGAAGCCGGAGTAGATTACATAATTGTGCCCGCTACCGATCTTGCTACTGCAAAACAGGTGATAGAGATGACTGAAAAATATGATATGGTTTATGGTGCGGTTGGTATTCATCCACATGAAACAAAAGATTGGGATTCTTCTCTTATCAATGAAATAGAAGCACTTGCTGCGCATAAAAAAATTGTAGCTATCGGTGAAATCGGTTTAGATTATTATTACGATTATTCACCTAAAGAAAAACAAATAGAAGCTTTCAAATCTCAGATTGATCTCGCATTAAAACTTGATCTTCCGATTGTTGTGCATAACAGGGATTCGGATGAAGATATGATGAAAATAATCGGCAGTTATTGTGGAAGCGGATTAAAAGCGCAGTTCCATTGCTTTAACGGCTCATTGAATGATGCGATTGAACTTATGCACATGGGTTATATGATATCTTTCACCGGAAACGTTACGTTCAAGAAGGCAGATGAACTAAGAGAAATACTTAAGAATATTCGCATCGATCAGCTTCTGTTGGAAACTGATTCACCGTTCTTAACTCCTGAACCTAACCGTGGAAAAAGAAACGAACCAGCTTATGTAAAATATGTTGCTGAAACATTTGCGGAAGTTCATGAATATACTCCTGAAGAAATCGGCAGGATTACGTCATTCAATGCTTTCAGATTATTTGGAGTCGGTAGTAAAATAAAAACATCTTTTACGTATAAGGTCGGGAATGCACTTTACATAAACATAACGAATCGATGTAATTCTCATTGTTCTTTTTGCAGAAGAAAGACGGATCCTGTTTTACGTGGTTATAATCTTGGGATGGAAAGAAGTGAAGAACCGGATGCGGAAGTTTATATAAATGAAATTGGTGATCCGAAACAGTATGATGAAATCGTTTTTTGCGGTTACGGTGAGCCTACTATTCGATGGGATGTTGTTAAACAGATATCGAAATATGTAAAAGAAAATGGCGGCAGAACACGGTTGAATACAAATGGTCATGGAAGTCATATTAATAAAAGAAATATTGCACCCGAATGTAAAGGATTGATCGATATCGTTTCCATTAGTATCAATACTTTTAATCCAAAACAATACGCAGAGTTAACGGGACTCGAATCGAGAATGTTCAACGAGATGGTAACATTTGCCAAGAATGTTAAAGGATATGTGGAAAATGTTGTGATGACAGTAGTAACTATGGATAAAATAGACATTGAAAGAACAAAAAAGATCGTTGAAGAAAAAATCGGTGCAGAATTCAGAACAAGACCTTATTTTTAGAATAACAACTTTATCGGTTTTTCAGCGAAACATTCCTCTATTATAGACCAGTAAAACGATCGATATTTATTTATTTTAGTCTATGCTTAAGAATTTTCTGATCACATTATTCCTTTTTTCACTGTCTGCTTTTGCACAAAGTAATGTTGATAAGCTTCAGAGACAGATAAACGAGGTAATTAGTGATTCTTTCTTTACTCATACTCAGATTGCCATTGATGTTTATGATTTAAAAGGAAATAAGCAGCTTTACGAACACAATAGTAAATTACTTCTTAATCCTGCCTCTAATATGAAGTTGCTTACAACTGCTGCCGCACTTACTTATCTTGGCAGAGATTATATCTTTCAAACTTCACTTTATCACACAGGTGTAATTGAAGGTGATACATTGTACGGCGATCTTTATGTTGCCGGGGGATTCGATCCTGATTTTACGACCGATGATCTCGATTCATTGGTAAAAGCAGTTAAGTCCCTTGGAATAAAAACCATTACAGGAAATCTTTATGCAGATATTTCATTAAAAGATTCATTGTATTGGGGTAAAGGTTGGATGTGGGATGATAATCCGGGACCAAGCGCCCCTTATCTTAGCTCGTTAAATATTAATGATAACTCTATAGAAGTTTTTGTTGAAGGAACTAAAGTCGGTTATCCCGCAAAAGTAATACTAATCCCGGAAACCAAATATGTTGATGTTGTTAACCATTCGACTACCGTTTCCTCTTATTCAGAATCTGATGTTGAAATAACAAGAGACTGGGTAAATGATAAAAACAAAATTATTGTCGAAGGTAAAGTAAAAAGCGGAATAATTACAGATTCATCTGATCAAAAAGAAAAATTAAACTTGATCGAACCATATAATTACTTTCTTACACTGTTCCGAGAACATCTCGTTAAGAATAATGTTTTTATCGAAGGAAAAAATAAAGTTAAACAGTTACCTGAAAATTCTGTTTATCTTTCATCTTTCAACAGGAAACTTGATTCGGTTGTCGTTCATCTGAACAAAGAAAGTGATAACCTGAGTGCTGAAATGCTGATCTATTCTTTAGCCTTGAATGATTCTGGAGTTCCGGCAATTGCTGAAAATGGGATTCAGGCTTTAAAAAAATTAATTGATTCGCTAAATCTAAATCCAGAAGATTATTATTTAGCAGATGGCTCAGGTGCATCACGTTACAATCTTATATCGACCGAATTACTAATTAACTTACTGAGATATATGTATAAAAGTCCCGACTATGTTTTATATTTCACTTCTTTGCCTGTTGCAGGAATAGACGGTACTCTGGAAAAAAGAATGATTGACACACCTGCAGAAGGTAATGTACATGCAAAAACTGGAACGCTTGAAGGAGTTAGCGCTTTATCAGGCTATGTTAGAACAAAGAATAATAACCTGCTGGCATTCTCAATACTTGTGCAGAACTATGTTGGAAAAAGTTCACTCGCCAGAAGTTACATTGATAGAATTTGTGAAATGCTAACGGAATATTAATGCCTGCCAAAGAGAAAAACTTTAACGTTTTCAGAATCACTTCCACACCTTTTCGTCCTGAACTTATGAGCGGTTTATTATGGGAACTCGATTTAGAGGGTATAACCGAAGAAGATAATTTTATATTAGTTTATACTGATGAAGGAATTAATATAACTTCGGAAAAAATTGAACAGTTACTCAATGGTTTGGTTAATGAAGGCTTCCTGGAAAAATTTATCATCGAAAAAAATACCGTTGAAAATAAAAACTGGAATGAAATCTGGGAAAAGAGCAGGGAAGTAATTCGTATTTCGGACAAAATAGTTATCAAGCCAACTTTTAAAGAGTACATTCCACAAACCAATGAACTTGTATTAACGATTGATCCTAAAATGTCGTTTGGAACAGGGGAGCATCAGACCACCCAGCTTGTTTTGAATTTACTTGAACGGTATGTAAAACCCGGGATGAAAGTTTTGGATGTCGGATCCGGAACAGGAGTACTTGCAATAACTGCTGTTAAGCTTGGTGCTGCTTCAGCAGTTGCAGTAGATAACGATGAATGGTGCTATGAAAATTGTAAAGAGAATGCTGAATTAAACAATGTCAGCAATTCGATTAAAATAATTACAGGCGATATTAAAAATGTAGATGAAAAAGGATTCGATCTTGTTCTCGCTAATATCCAGAAAAATATTTTACTGGAAATCCTTGATGATTTAAAGATGAAGATTAAAGAAAACGGGATGTTAATTTTATCCGGTTTACTTCTTAAAGATGAAGAAGAAATAATGATAAGTTATTCAGATTCCGGTTTTACATTTGTAGAAAAATCTGTTAAAGATGACTGGATCAGTTTGGTATTTAACTTTAACGGCTAAACCGGTTTCTCTTCAATCTGAATGATTTTCTTAATTCATTTTACTGAACGAAATTTTCACAACACCTGAAACAATCGGATAGTTGTCTTCATCTTTAACCAACACATTGTAAGTTCCGGCCTCATTAAAAGCAATTTCCTTAGAAAACCATCTCCAATCTGATTCGGTTTCCATTTCTACACTTTTTTCAAAAGTTTTATTTCCCCGACTATCAATTCTATAAATATTGTAGTAAACATGCTTGGTCAAACAGGGAAAAGCAGTTGATACATATACGGTAATTTCGTTGTTATCCTTTTCCA
>JAJDNK010000287.1 GCA_022340715.1 bacterium BMS3Abin03
TCCGAGTGAAGTAAAACTCGGCCCACTAAATTTTGGTAAAATCGGAATTTCTTATAAAGATAGGTTTATTCAGAGTTTGTACTTCACACCGGATAGATTCAACGATGTGGAATTTAACCGTGAGTATAACATCGCACAAACAACCGAAAAACAGGACGAATCCTTTCATGAAGTAAAGTTGAATCTATTGCCGGTAAATGAAGTAAACCTTTCTTCATCAGCAGGCTTTCTAAAAAGAGGTAATAACTTTAACTCAAACAGGTTTTTTAATGTTCTGAAAATTTCCAACTATAAAAATTACAGCTTGAATTATACATTCGACTATAACGAATCAAATAATTCCTCAACTAATACAAAATGGCTCCGGCAGCAGGGAAATGGTTATTATGTTTTCTGGAAGCTGAAACCTGGTGTAGAATTTCTCTCTGAGGATAAGAAAGACAGAATAAATAAAAAAGATTCTCTGTTATTAACAAGCCTAAAATATTATGAGATTAATCCTTATCTTCAATTAGTTGAACTTACTGACTTAAAACTAAGCGCCAAGTATTCTTTGCGTGATGATTACCATCCGCTGAACGGGATTATGGAAAACCAGGCACGTTCAACTACCCAGTATTACGAACTTGGTTATAGCGGGATAAGAGAAGTTAACACTGTTTTTAATCTTACATTACGTGATAAAAAGTTCTCGAATACTTTCAAACAGCAGGGTAATTTGGATAATCAAACAATACTTGTACGTTCCACATCGAAGTTCAGGTTCTGGGATCCGATAGTTGATGGAAATCTTTTCTATGAAGTATCGACAAAAAGATCGGCAAGATTGGAAAAAGTCTTTGTACCTGTTCCAAGCGGAACAGGAAACTATAAATATCTCGGTGATCTAAACGGCAACGGAATTGCAGACGAAGAAGAATTTGAACAGACTGTGTATGACGGTGATTTTACACTTATTACAATTCCATCGGATGAACTATTCCCTGTAATTCAATTAAAAACCAGTACCCGCTGGAAAATAAAGTATGCAACTATTTTTGATAAAAATTCTCTGCTTGGTACGATTTTAAAATCTCTATCTACTGAAACTGTGTGGCGAATAGAAGAAAATACAAGGGAAACGGATTTTTCTAAGATATACTTTTTGCATCTAAGTGATTTCCAGGTTGAAGGCAAAACAATCAACGGTCTAAATTATTTCCAGCAGGATTTTTTCATAAACGAAAACAGCCAGGAACTTTCGTTCAGATTCCGCTTCACACAAAATAAAAGGATGAGCGAATACTATAACGGAGTCGAACGAGGTTACAACCGCGAGAGGAGCTTAAGAATTCGTTTCAGGATGGTTAAAGAAATGAGCAACCAGACTGATCTTACGAATATTAGAGATAATGCAATTGCACCGGTAAGCTCAACAAGAAGCAGATCAATAACGGATAATAATATTGCTTCCGATTTTTCGTACAGACCTGAATCTACGCTTGAGGTTGGCTTCAAAGTAAAAGTTGGTAGAAGCGAAGATACTTACCCGGAAAATCCAACAATTATTGATCTTAATTCACAATCAATGAGATTTAATCTTTCTTTTACGAGTAAGGGTAGATTGAGAATAGAACTGGAAAGAAGCGAATTAATTGCAAATACAACTGAAAATACAATCCCTTTTGAGTTAACGGGAGGAAACCAGGTTGGGAAAAATTACTTCTGGCGGCTTAATTTTGATTACCGAGTTGCTTCGTTTCTTCAGACAACTGTGAACTATGAAGGGAGACTTCAGGGAAAAGGAAGAGTAATTCATACAGCACGGGCTGAAGCCAGAGCGTATTTCTGATGTTGAGTGAATGTTTGTATGGAAATATTATTTTTAATTACAAAGTGCATTCATACAATAGCTAATAAAAAGATTTTTATAGGAGTTTTAAATGGAAGTTATTTCAAACCTGGTTGAAGTTCACATATTCCGAAAAAGAAAAGATGGAATTGAATTCCTGCTTTTAAAGCGAGCAGGAAACCAGATGTATCCTGGTATTTGGCAAATGGTTTCCGGTAAAATCAAAGAAGAAGAAAAAGCTTTTGAAACCTCAATCCGTGAAGTTAAAGAAGAAACCGGATTGACTACATTAAAAATCTGGATTGCTCCAAAAGTAAATTCATTTTATTCTGATAATTCGGATACAATTTGTCTGGTTCCGGTATTTGCAGTTCAGGTTGATAAAAAATCGGAAGTAAAGCTGAGTAAAGAGCATACAAAATTCAAATGGGTAAAATCGAAAAAAGCAAGGAAAATGTTAGCCTGGGAAGGTCAACGGAAGGCCATGGAACTTATTGAGGAATATTTTTTGAACGAAAGATGTTTCCTTAATTTTGTTGAAATAAAAAATACAATCTAAGTCTTTTTGTTCAACTGTTCTTTAACTTACCTTTTCACTATTTTTAATTATCCACTTCAAAAAAATTACAGGAGAAAATATTGGGTTTACTAATTGTCGGCTCATTAGGATTAGATACAGTAACGACTCCATTTGATAAAGTTGAAGATGCTTTAGGTGGGTCAGCAACATACATTTCATTAGCGGCAAGTTATTTTTCAGGTCCTGTTCGCCTGGTTGGCGTAGTAGGCAGCGATTTTCCCGAAGAGTATATTAGGTTGTTGGGAGATCACAACGTCGATCTAGAAGGATTACAAAAAATTGAAGGTGGAAAAACTTTTCGCTGGGGTGGAAAATATCACTACGATTTGAATGTTCGTGATACTTTGTTCACTGAGTTAAATGTTTTTGAATCATTTGATCCAATTATACCGGAAAGTTTCAGGAAATCGAAATATGTTTGTCTGGGAAATATCGATCCCACATTACAATTAAAAGTTCTTGATCAGATGGATGATCCTCAATTTATTGTTTGTGATACTATGAATTACTGGATCGAAGGAAAGAAGGATGAATTACTTGAGTTGCTAAAAAAAGTTCATGTATTAATTATAAATGATTCTGAAGCGCGCCTTCTTGCACACGAACCAAATCTTATTAAAGCGTCAAAGATGATAAGAAAACTTGGACCTGATGTTCTTATCATTAAAAAAGGTGAGCACGGTGCAATGTTATTTACTGATAATACAATATTTTCCGCACCGGCTTACCCAATGGAAACAATTTTTGATCCGACGGGAGCGGGCGATTCTTTCGCTGGTGGATTTATAGGATACCTTTTCAAATCACGTGATCTTTCTCCGAATAGTTTAAAAGCCGCAGTAATTTATGGCAGTTCAATGGCTTCGTTTTGTGTGGAAAAATTCAGTACAAAGGGTCTTGAGGATTTATCTTATCTGCAGGTTCAGGATAGATTTAGAGGATTTTTAAACATCACAAAATTCAATGACACAGAATAATTACTTTTCTTTAAAGTTCGAAAAAGATAAACTTATTTATCTGGATCAAACTAAATTACCATTAGAAGAAAATTATATAGAAACTGAGGATTACAATCGTATAGCTGAGGGTATTGAAAGATTGGAAATCAGAGGTGCACCATTAATCGGAGTTGCTGCTGCATATGCGCTGGCTTTATCAGTTAAAAATGTAAAGAAAGATCTAACTCCAGTTTTTGATGAGGCTTATAACAGGTTGAGAGTAACTCGTCCTACCGCTGTAAATCTTTTCTGGGCAATTGATGAATTGAAAAAAGTTTTTGAAGCTAACAGAAATGCTGATAATGTTTACAAAACTCTTCTCGATCACGCTAAAGAAATTCATAAAAAAGATGAAGATTATTGTACACAAATGGGTAAAAACGGTTTAAGTATTTTCAAAAAAAAATCAGTTGTGCTTACACACTGTAATACCGGCAAGTTAGCAACTGGCGGAAATGGCACTGCATTTAGTGTAATTAAAACTGCGTTCGAAAATGATCTTGTTGAGTATGTTTATGCCGATGAAACCCGCCCTCTTCTGCAGGGATCTCGTTTAACTGCGTTTGAACTTGCAAAATGCGGTATCCCGTTTTCAATTCAATCTGATTCATCGGCAGCCGTTCTTATGAAGCAGGGAAAGATAAATCTTGTAATTACAGGTGCGGATAGAATTGCTCTAAATGGTGATGCTGCAAATAAAATAGGCACTTACAATTTAGCATTGATTAGTTATCATCATAATATCCCTTTTTACATAGCTGCTCCATCCACAACAATCGACAGAAATATTGCTTCCGGAGAACAAATCGAAATTGAGTACCGCGATAAATCTGAATTGTTGTCAATCAATGAATCTCAAATTACCTTGTCTGAATACGAAGCTTTTATGCCGGCATTCGACGTAACCCCATCTCATCTTATAAAAGGCATTATTACTGAGGAAGGTGTTTTCAACTTTCCCTATAATTTCATCTGATGAGTGAAATAATAAAAACAGAAGCCGTGGTTTTAAGAAAATTGAACTACGGGGATACCAGCAGTATTGTATCTCTTTATACTTTGGATTTCGGAAAGATTTCGGCGATTATTAAGGGGGGCAGAAATCCCAAATCCAAGATGGGAATGATCGCCGATCCACCGAATCATCTTGAAATCATTCTCTATAAAAAAGTTACACGGGAAGTTCAGTTTTTATCAGCTTCTGAAATAATCTCACATTTTCCTCACTTAAAGGAAAATTTGAATTCATTAAAATTTGCCTATGCTGTAGTTGAACTAGTGCAAAAATTGAGTCCTGAGGATGAACCCAATAAAAGAATTTTCAACGGAATAATAAGAATCTTATCTTTATTCAACTCATCAGATGAAAAACCGGAAATAATTTTCAGCAGATTCACACTCTTTTTTATTGAAGAATCAGGATATGGTATTAACCTCGATAAGTGCTCTGTTTGCGGGACAACTGAATTAGATAAAAAAATACTTGGCTATAATCTGGAACGTGGCTTGCTTTGTGAGAAATGTAAACGTGAGTACATAGACAATTTTAAGATTGAAATGGAACTTTTTAATTACCTTAATTGTCTAAAATTTAATAAGCAAATAAAAATAATTAACGAAAACACGATTAAAAATGCCATTGATTTTTTTGAATTGTATTTGAAGTATCACATAAGTGATTTTAAAGGGATACAATCATTAAAATCCTATTAATATTTTTTAATAAAACCGGTACAGAAAATCAATTAATAACAAAAATTATTGGAGAATCTAAAATGAAACTTAAAGGTATTGTAGGCGCCGTAATCTTATTGGGAATGGGAATTCTTTTCGGTGCTATTTTAGTGTCAGGATTTGGCCTGGTTCGACCAGGTTATGCTGATATAAAACTTGGTGCAGATAACGCACCTGTTACATTAGATGCCGATGCTTCTTCATTCAGCCAGGCATTTATTGAAACCGCAAGCAAAGTTACACCAGCAATAGTTCAAATCACAGTTGTTTCGGAGTTAAAAGATAATCCACACGATGATTTCTTTTTCTTTCCATTTAAAGATATGCCGAAGGAACAAAAAGGTTCTGGCAGTGGAATTATAATTTCAAAAGATGGATACATCCTAACAAATAATCATGTAGTTGAAAACGCGAATAAAGTAACTGTAGGATTATTTGATAAAAGAACATTTGATGCAAAAGTTATTGGAACTGATCCGTTAACAGATTTGGCTGTAATTAAAATCGATGCAGACAATTTACCAGTTGCATACCTTGGTAATTCAGACCAGTTAAAAGTTGGACAGTGGGTTATGGCAATTGGTAATCCGCTTTCATTAGCTTCAACTGTTACAGCAGGTATAGTAAGCGCAATAGGCAGAGGAGGTCTTAATTTAATCAAAGATAGTTATGGTGTTGAAGATTTTATTCAAACTGATGCAGCAATCAATCCTGGTAACAGCGGTGGTGCTTTAGTTGATCTATCAGGTTCGGTTGTTGGAATTAATTCCGCTATTGCTACACAAACCGGAACTTATATCGGTTATGGTTTTGCAATCCCGATCAACCTAGCAAAATCAGTTGCAAAAGATTTAATCGCAAATGGTAAAGTTAGCAGGGGATACATAGGAATTAATATAGGAAACGTTGACGACGCAATCGCAAAATCAATTGGTATGGACAAACCGCACGGAGTAATAATCCAAGGCATTCTTAAGGATGGAGCAGCTGCAGAAGCGGATTTAAGACCTGGAGATGTTATTCTTTCAGTTGATGGTAAAGAAGTTGATGCTCCTAATCAATTACAGAGTTATGTCGCGTCTCAATCAGCCGGTACAACTATAAAGTTAAAAATATACAGAGATGGTGAAACCATAGAAAGAAAAGTAACACTGAAACCACGTGAAGAAGATGCAAAAACTGAACCGGTTTCGAACAAATCTGAGAATGAAAAAGAGAATAAAACTAAAATGTCTACAGCCACCTTTGACGATCTTGGCTTAACGGTAAAGAATCTAAATGATCGTGACAAGACAGATTTTAATGTAGATCATGGTGTTTTGATAACAGATGTAAAACATTACAGTGCTGCAGAAGATCAAAGATTATTTGCAGGATTAGTAATTGTTCAGGCTGATAGGAAAGAAATTGATAACGTTGAAGATTTTACGAAAGCAGTAGATTCAAAGAAAGGTTCTGCTTTATTACTAAAAGTTGTTGACAACAAAGGTAATAACAGGTTTGTCGGACTCGAAATACCAAAATAAAACATAATTCTGAATAATTAATTATTTCTTGACGTCCCGATTTTTATCGGGACGTTTTTTTATATTTAAACTAAAACAAACAACTATTTATTATGATAAGATTTCTTACAGCCGGTGAATCTCACGGGAAAGCTTTAACAGCAATTATTGAAGGTTTTCCTTCCAATCTTAAAATAACTAAAAGCTATATAGATGCTCAGTTGAAAAGACGTCAGATGGGGTATGGAAGAGGCGGACGTATGAAAATTGAAACCGATACAGCAGAAATATTGAGCGGCATCAGGTATGGAAAAACAATGGGCTCACCGATTTCGCTCTTAATAAGAAATAAAGATTGGGAGAACTGGACAGATTTAATGGATGCAGAACAAAAAATGAAAGGAAGCATAAAAATAACTATTCCGCGTCCAGGTCATGCTGATTTAACAGGTGTTTCAAAATATAATTTGTTCGATATTAGAAATTCTATTGAGAGATCAAGTGCAAGAGAAACAGCCGCACGTGTTGCAGCGGGATCCGTTGCAATGAGATTGCTTGAAGCGTTTAATATTCATATTGGAAGTTATGTAGAGAGTATTGGTGGCATTTTCCCCACTCAGAATTTTGCGGAAAGAATTTATAGTAATAAAATTAGTAAAAACTTTAATGCATCAGAACTTTCAGTTAAAGCTGACCGCAGCAGTTTAAGAGTGCTTGATAAAAATCAGGAAGAAAAGATTATTAAAAAAATAAAAACTGCCAAGAAAACAGGTAATACTCTTGGTGGAACTTTTTTCGTTGTTGCTACCGGGGTTCCTCTCGGGTTGGGTAGTTTTATGCATTACGATCGAAAGCTAGATGCAGATATTGCTTCTGCAATTATGTCTATCAATGCGGTTAAAGGAGTTGAGATTGGGAAGGGATTTCAAAATGCAATGGAATTTGGTTCGAATGCACATGACGAAATAGTAATGGCGGGAGAGAATATTTCGAGAAAAACTAATCGTGCTGGTGGACTTGAAGGCAGCATCAGTACAGGTTTACCAATTGTTGTGAGAGGAGCAATGAAACCAATTGCTACATTGATGAGACCAATCAAGTCTGTAGATCTTAAAAAAATGAGGGGTGTTGTGGCCAGAAGAGAAAGAAGCGACTTTGTTGCAGTTCCAGCTTGTGCCGTGATCGGAGAAACTATGCTTGCCTGGGTGTTGGCAAATCATTTAATTATTAAATTTGGTGGTGATTCGATTGAAGAAATGAAGGACAATTTTAACAATTATAATAAAAAACTTCATGGTCGAATCAGGAAAAATTTCAGGAAGTAACTGTCCGGATAATGAAAATTCACAAATTTACATTTAATCCTTTTTTTGAAAATACTTATATAATTTGGGAGGAAGAAACTAAAGAAGCAGCAGTTATAGATCCGGGAATGTCGGATAGTAGTGAGGAAAAAGAATTCACGAATTTTATTGAACAAAATTCACTAAAAATAATATACCTAATAAATACCCATTGTCATATTGATCATATTTTCGGATGCGGATTTGTAAAATCAGGATACAATCCTGTTTTTTATTTACCGAAAGAAGATTTAATACTTTATCAAAACGCTAAAAACCAGGCTTCGATGTTTGGTGTAGAAATTAATAAACTTCCCGAGCCTGAAAAATTTCTTTCTGAAGATCTGGAAATTATACTTGGAAAAGAGCCGATCACTTTTCTATTCACACCAGGACATTCACCTGGTGAATTTTGCTTGTATCTAAAACAAAGTAATTTTTGTGTCTCCGGTGACGTACTTTTTTACGAGAATATTGGAAGAACAGATCTTCCTGGTGGTAATTTCGATGTTTTAATAACCTCAATAAAAAATAAATTATTAACTCTGCCTGATGATGTAATAATTTATCCGGGTCATGGTGAAAAGAGCACAATTGGTTACGAGAGAAATCATAATCCATTTTTAATATAAAAGAGTAATAATACCATTTAATGAGATTGTAATTATGTTTAACTTAATTAGTTGTATTATCTCTATAATTGTAAAATGAAAGAAAAAATAGAACAACTAAACAAATTAAAAGAAGATGCAAAACTCGGAGGTGGTGAAGCCAGGATAAAAGCTCAACACGATAAGGGAAAGCTTACAGCAAGGGAAAGAATAGAACTTCTGGTTGATGAAGGAAGTTTTGAAGAAATAGATACATTTGTTAAGCACAGAGCGAATGATTTTGGTTTGGATAAGCAAAACTACCCTGGCGATGGTGTTGTTACAGGATTCGCAAAAATTGATGGAAGACCGGTGGCCTTATTCAGCCAGGATTTTACCGTATTTGGAGGTTCACTTTCGGAAACCCACGCAGAAAAAATAGTTAAAGTAATGAAAACTGCAATGAAGACGGGAATACCTGTAATTGGTTTGAACGATTCCGGTGGTGCCAGAATCCAGGAAGGAGTTGTAAGTCTTGGTGGTTACGCTGATATCTTCCTGCTAAATACTTTGGCCTCTGGAGTTGTTCCTCAAATATCGGTAATACTAGGTCCTTGTGCAGGCGGTGCAGTTTATTCTCCAGCTATAACTGATTTTATTTTTATGACGAAAAGTTCAAGCTATATGTTTGTAACTGGACCGAACGTTGTTAAAACCGTTACACACGAAGATGTAAGCTTTGAAGATTTGGGAGGTGCAGAAACTCATGCATCAAAGAGTGGTGTAGCGCATTTCATTTATGAAAATGAAGTTGAAACATTATCTAATGTGAGAAAGTTACTTGGATTTCTGCCATTGAATTTTATGGACAAGTCGCCGGAATTGGGATTTGATAAAACAAATATTAAACCTGAACCAAAACTTGATAAAATTATTCCGGATAATCCTAACAAACCTTACAATATGAAAGATATCATTCATTTGATCGTGGACAATAATGATTTTTTTGAAGTTCATAAAGATTATGCAGAAAATATTATTTGCGGCTTTTGCAGGATCGGAGGTATGGCAATTGGAGTTATTGCCAATCAACCAGAAGTATTAGCTGGTGTTCTCGATATTAATGCCTCAGTTAAAGCAGCTAGGTTTGTAAGATTTTGTGATGCTTTTGGCATTCCTTTACTTGTTCTTGAAGATGTTCCGGGCTTTTTACCAGGAACTGAACAGGAATGGAACGGAATAATCCGGCATGGTGCTAAATTATTATTTGCATTCAGTGAAGCAACTGTTCCTAAAATCACAGTGATTACAAGAAAAGCTTATGGCGGAGCTTATGATGTTATGAGTTCAAAACATATCCGTGGCGATTTCAATTTTGCCTGGCCTTCTGCAGAAATTGCTGTAATGGGACCCAAAGGTGCTGTAGAAATTATATTTAAGAAGGAAATAAGTATGGCTAGAGATCCGGATAAAGAACTTGAGAAAAAAATCGAAGAATATCGGAATAAATTTGCTAATCCATATATAACTGCTGAAAGAGGCTTTGTAGACGATGTAATATTGCCCAGTGAAACGCGTATTAAGTTGATCAGTGCGTATAATTTACTTCGCACGAAAGTTGATACAAATCCGAAGAAGAAACACGGCAATATTCCCCTGTAGTTTTGGGGGAGCTAACTAATTGAAAAATAAAGAATTACAGCAACCATTTAATTTTTTGCTTGATAAAGCCTTTAATATAAATTAAATTTAGGAACAAAATTTTATATTTGGAGAACGAATGATTAGATCGCTTACCGGAATTACGTCAATATTTTTAATTTTACTATTCTTTTTTTCCTGTAGCGGAAACAAAGAGATTTCCAAAAATGAGAAAACTGTTCCTCCTCAACAAACATTTGATAGAGGAAGCATCGTTTCAGAAATGCTCGAACAGGCAAGACAGGATTATTTAACTGCTTTAAAGAATAAAGAAGAAGGGGATACAACCGAAACAGTTGCACATTTCGAATCAGCACTTCGATCTATAAATAATCTTAGCTATTATCCCGGTATTGAAAATAACGACGCATATGTAGAACTGGAAAACTCAGTGATAGAGGATTATAAACTTTTCATTGATGAACTGGGTACACTACCTGAAGGAGTTTCTTTTGGTGCATATGAAGAATGGATGAAAGAATCTGCCATTGAGATTGATAAAATGAGTGATATAGAAAACGGTCACATTACTGAAGTCGTTGCCGCAGATATACCACTTGAATTAAACTCTTATGTTGAACAATGGATAGAATATTTTACCGGAAGAGGGACTGATGTAATGTACAGATGGCTTTCTCGTTCAGGTAAGTATTTTCCAATGATGAGTAAAATTTTTACCAGGGAAGGGCTTCCAAGTCAGCTTATGTATTTAAGTATGATGGAAAGCGGACTAAATCCAACTGCTAGGTCATGGGCTAGTGCTGTAGGCTTGTGGCAGTTTATAAAATCCACCGGTAAAATTTATGGTCTGGAATCTGATTTTTATGTTGATAACAGAAGAGATCCTTATAAGTCAACAGTTGCAGCAGCCAAACACTTCAAGGATCTTTATGAAACTTTTGGAGATTGGTATCTTGTACTGGCTGCATATAATGCAGGAGAAGGTAGAATTCGAAGAGCTATGATGAAATCTGGTGGAATAGACTTCTGGTCGATCAGAAGGTATCTACCGCGACAAACACGTAATTATGTTCCGCAATATATAGCTCTTTGCCTGATTGCAATGGATCCTGAGGCTTATGGTTTTTCAAACATTGAAAAAGCTGATCCATACACTTATGATATTTACCATGTTCAGGGAGCGATAGATTTAGGTTTTCTTGCTAGTTGTGTAGGAACTGATCTGGCTACCTTAACAGATATGAATCCTGAATTAATTCAATTAAGTACACCGCCCGATTATTCTGGTGGTTACCCATTAAAAATTCCTAAAGGTTCAATGGATGTTTTTTCAGCTAAGATGCAAAACATACCTGAATCTGCGAGACGAACGTTTCTTGTCCATACTGTATCGCACGGAGAAAACTTAACAAGAATAGCAAAAAAATACAACGTTACTGTTTACGATATTGCAGATGCAAATAACATTTCGACTAAATCAAAATTATATCCCGGCGTTACATTAAAAATTCCTGTTTTAGTTAATCCAGAAGAAAATGATTATGCTTCAAATACGGATACACAGGTTGCACTGGAAGATGGAATAAATACAAATCAGGATTATGTTTCTCCATATTCAGAACTGAACGGAAGTTCAAACAATGAAGCAGATAATGGTGAAACTGATATTGTAGCAGTTTCCGATGTAGAAGAAAATGACACAGAATCAAATGATGAGAATGAAGAACCATCCCTTTCTCCTGCGATAATTCCTGATGGCTTTGTTTCGGTTGAATACAGTGTAAAAAAAGATGACAGCCTGTTAGGTATTGCAGACAGGTTTAATTCGCGTGTCACAGATATCCGTAACTGGAATAATATTCCATATACCACAACAATTCGAGTTGGACAAAAGCTTACTATTTACGTTCCGGAAGATAACAAAGATTATTTTGCCAGCTTAGACAAGAGTACGAAAATTGAAGAAAAATCAACTATTGAAAGTTCGTTAGTTTATCATAGAATTCGAAGAGGTGAAAGTCTTGGATTGATAGCTTCACGATATGGTGTAAGGATAAGTCAGATTAAAGAATGGAACAGTCTTAGAAGCAACAAAATAATAGCCGGTAAGAAACTTAAAATTTACACCGATGGCAGTACACCAATTTCATATGTAACAAGTAATGTTTCAAAAAATAATAAGACAAATTTAATCAGGTATAAAGTAAAAAGCGGTGATACGATAAGTGAAATTGCAGAACTTTATGCTGTTAGTACAAGGGATATCAGACGATGGAACGGACTTAGAAGTAATCGGATTATTACCGGGCAAAATTTGAAGATCTTTTCCAATGAATCATACTCATCTGATAATGATGTTGTTGAATCCAGTAGTGAAGTTACGGGCAAAAATGTAAATTACTATAAAATTAAACCAGGTGATACTATCGGAGGTATTGCAGAACTTTATCATGTCTCTGCATCAAATATCAGAAGCTGGAACGGGATCTCAGGTAATAAAATCATCGCCGGACAAACTTTAAAAATATATTCAAATTATTCACCTGGGAGTGAAAATCATTACCTTGGCAATACTACTAAATCCAGTAACAATTACGAGCTTTACACGATACAAAGAGGAGATGCGATTGGAAATATCGCTGAACAATTTAATGTTTCTGTAAGTGATATCCGCAAGTGGAATAATTTAAGCAGTAATAAAATCATCGCAGGCAAAACTTTAAAGATCTATCCAAATTCCAATTCAAATAGTAATATCACTAAAACAAAAAATGTAAACAACAATTCCAGCCTTTACAGCTATCATACTGTTAGAAGAGGTGAAACAATAAGCCAGATAGCTGAAAAATATCATGTTTCGATATCATCCATCCGTGAATGGAACGATTTATTTGATAATACAATTATCGCAGGTACCAAGCTTAAAATCAGAAAAGATAAATCCTACTCACGGAATGAAAATTCCCAATATCATCTTGTTACCAAAGGCGAGTCACTGTATTCTATTTCAAAAAAATATAATATCTCCATAAAGAAGATTAAAAAATTAAATAACCTCACCGGAAGCCAGATAAAACCCGGTCAAAAATTAAAAGTGGGTTGATTACTTCTTTCATCTTATTTAAGTTTTAATCGTATAAAATATTTTTTAAATAAGAGCCGTTAGGGGTGTTATCCTCCGGGATGACTGAGATAATACCCTAATACCTGATCTGGGTAATGCCAGCGTAGGAAAACGGGCTAAAACCTTCCTCTTATAAAAAATGATAAAGATTTTAGCCGTTTACCCAACGGCTTTTTTTATTTGAAAGGAGTATTCAAATGAAAATCTTCATCATTTTTTTTCTCTTTCTCAATTTAAATGTCTTAGCTCAGCAACTAACAATAAGCGGCTGGATACGGGATTCGGATACAAAATCAGTTCTCCCAGGTGCTAATATTCTATTAGTTGCTAATAAAACAACAGGCACAAGTTCTGATGAAAATGGAATGTTCAGTCTTAAAGCAGATGTTAAATCCGACGAATACTTGGTTATAAGTTACGTGGGATACAGAACCACGAAAATTCTGATTTCGGAGTTATTTAATATTCCTTCAGTTCCAACGTCAGATAGCTTAACTTTATACACTATTTTTCTTGATAGAAAAATTATTCCTTCTCAAACTGTTTTGATTGAGGCAAGTGTTGGAAAGAAAGGAATTACACCTCTTGCATTTGATCAGATAAAAAGAAAGGATATTGAAAACGAATATACCGTATATGATATTCCCAAATACCTGAGCTATCTTCCATCTACAACATTTTATTCAGAAAGTGGAAATGCAATAGGATATAATTACGTAAGTATTCGCGGCTTCGATCAGAGACGAATTTCAGTTTCGATAAATGGCATACCACAAAACGAGCCGGAAGACCACAATGTTTACTGGCTGGATTTTCCCGATCTACTCTCAAGCACAGACCTGATCCAGGTACAAAGAGGGGCTGGTTCCGGTGTGTTCGGTTATCCCGCAATCGGTGGATCAATCAATTTAATCACATCCTCGTTTTCCGATCAACCAAAACTCAATTTATCTGCATCTTATGGATCATATATAACCAGAAAATATTCAGCTGCATTTTCAAGTGGGTTGATAGATAAAAAATATTCTGTTTATGCAAAACTTGGACAAATTCTTTCTTCAGGTTATAAAAATAAAACATGTGTGAAGTTCAATAGTTATTTTTTATCTGCAATCCGTTATGATGATAACTTTACTACTCAATTCAATTTTTATGGCGGACCTCTAGAGGATGGACTTGGATATACCGGTGTTGCAAAATTCGCAGTAAAAGATAAAAATTTGAGAAGACAAAATTTTTCCTATTGGGAAGCAAGCGATAATAAGTATACCTATACATTAGCAAGAAGGCCGGAAGAAATTGAAAACTTCAGCCAACCTCATTTTGAATTGCTTAATGAATGGCAGATTAATAGTAATCTGAATTTCAATTCAGCTTTGTTTTTAATATTAGGAGATGGATTTTTTGATTACGATGGTTCATGGGCAATTCCTGATTATGGTTATAATGATTACTTCAGATTAAAAGAGAACGGATTTTTACCGGATAGCGCTTATGGCCCGACAAATACATTAATACGGGCTCAGGTCGATAATACACAATTCGGATGGATACCCAGGTTTAGTTTAACTCACAATAATGGTGAACTGTTCTTCGGTGCGGAATTGAGAAAACATAGATCAATACATTGGGGTAGTATTAATTATGCTGAAAATCTCCCGGCTGGAGTAACAAAAGAATACAAATATTATTACTATCGTGGAGGAAAAGATATTATAAGTGCATTTGTAAACGAAACATATAATTTAAACAAACAATGGAATTTACTGGGAGAAATCCAGTTAGCGTATCACAATTATAAATTATATGATGAAAAATATGTTGGCACTGATTTCTCTGTTGAAAACATATTTGTTAATCCAAGACTTGGGATAAATTATAAACCATTTTCTCCACTAAACATTTATTTTTCCTTTGCAAGGGTATCACGCGAGCCGAGATTAAAAGAATATTATGATGCTGCCGAATCAAGCAGGGGAGAAGTTCCTCAATTTGAACTAAATACTGCTGGTACTTACAACTTTGATAAACCACTCGTTAAACCGGAAACAATGAATGATTTTGAAATAGGCGCTACCTTTTCAGAGAATAACTATTCAGTTTCATTAAATCTTTTTTATATGATCTTTTATGATGAAATTGTTAAAAATGGTCAGGTTGATCGGTTTGGACAACCCACTACCGGAAACGTAGATCGTTCGATTCATATTGGCGCTGAATTATCAACTATTGTTAGACTATTAAATAACCACATAGAATTATTTGGCAATGCAACATTCAGCAGAAACACAATTGAAGAAGGAAAGTTTTATTTAGATGAAGTAAATTTTGTTGATCTGAGCGGAAACAGAATCAGTGGCTTCCCGGATTTTCTTGCCAATGCCGGAATCACATTTAATGATAAAAATTTATTCCTAAAACTATCCGGGAAATATGTAGGAAAATTCTTCTCTGATAATTATGATGACAAACTAAAGTCTGACTTACATATGTTTTCAGGTTTTGTAGATTATACTGACAATATAAACGATGCATATTTTGTATCCGATTTTTATGCTGCTTATGAATTTAATCTACTTAACAGTCTTACACCGTGGAAGATATTTGTCCAGGTAAATAATATTTTTGATAATTTGTATTCTGCTTATGCAATCGGTAAGGAGTTTTTCCCTGCAGCCGAGAGAAACTGGCTGGCGGGTATTCAGGTTGGGTTGTAATTATATAGGTAAAAATAAAAATTTGTATTTATTCCCTTTCTAAAAGGTTGTGTGAATATTGTAGAGCGAAATTCATTTCGCTCCCAAGGACTATTAAAATATATTAAATTTCATCAAAAGCGAGATAAATCTCGCTCTACATTTTAATTTTCAAACGAACTCTTTGAAAGAGGATTAAGGAATAGGCATAAGTGAAAAAATGTATAATACTTGCTAACGGAAAGCCACCGAAAAAAAACATAATTTCATTTTTTCAGAAGCGTGGTTTTGATACTTTAATCTGTGCCGATGGTGGAGTAAACTCTGCAATGAAAATGAATTTGATTCCTGATTTAATCATCGGTGATCTTGATTCAATCTCAACCGAAGCCCTTCGTAAGTTTAAATTAGTTTCAAAAATAATTGAGATAAAAAGGCAAAACGATACCGATGTTGAAAAGTGTTTGAAATATGTAATTAAAAAAGGATTCAATGAGGTATTATTAATGGGAGTAACCGGGAATAGGCTTGATCATACTTTTTGTAATCTTGGAATCGTACTTAAATTTTTTCCTAAGATAAATCTATTTCTCATTGCTGAGGATTCATTTTTAAGACCTCTGAAGGGAAATGTTGAATTAAAATCCGTTGCAGGTGAAACAATTTCTTTATACGGATTTGATAATAAAACAAGAATCACCTCTTACGGATTAAAATATCCGTTGAGAAATATATCGCTCCCATTCGGTGAAAAAGAAAGTACAAGTAATGTTGCCAGAAAGAAAGTAGTAAAGTTAAATATCAATAACGGAACTATATTTGTGATTAGAGATTTAAATACGATGATAAAGCATGATCTCTTTTAGCTTGATCGATATTTTAGTTGTACTCCTTTTCTTTGCTTCAATTATTTTTATTGGATTTTATACAGGCAGGAAAACAAGCTCACAAGCTGATGATTATCTTCTCTCAGGTCGGAAGCTTAAACTCTTTACATTTGTTCTGATAAACGTATCAACCTGGTATGGTGGAATTCTGGGTGTCGGAGAATTTACATACAGGTATGGATTGGTTAGCTGGTTTACCCAGGGATTCCCATATTACATTTTTGCATTCTTGTTTGGGATTTTTTTCGCAAAGAAAATTAGGGAAGCTTCTCTCTTTACAATCCCTGATAAACTAAATGAGGTTTATGGTGAAAAAGTTGGTTTGATTTCCGCTGTGATAGTTTTTGTTCTTGTTTCACCGGCACCATACTTTTTGATGAGCGCAAGCCTGATATCTTTGTTATTCAAGATTGAAATCCTACCTTCATTGATAATAACTTTTATTCTTTCGATTATCTATTTAGTTAAAGGCGGTTTCCGATCGAATGTTTATGTGGATGTATTCCAGTTTTTTGTAATGTTTATCGGGTTCATTCTCATACTTGTTTTTTCTGGAATTGAATTTGGAACCGTCAATTTTATTACTTCGTCTGTTCCTGCGAATCATATAAAGGTTTTTGGCGGAATGTCTCTGACTTTTATCATAGTTTGGTTCTTGATTGCACTCTGGACTTTTGCTGACCCGGGTTTTCATCAAAGATGTTATGCTGCAAAGTCAGGTAATGTTGCGATGAAAGGAATTCTAATCTCAATTTTTTTCTGGGCATTATTTGATTTTCTCACAACCTCAACAGGATTATTTTCAAAAGCTGTTTTACAAAATCTCGAAAATCCGGTTTTAGCATTTCCACTATTTGCTGAGAAAGTTTTGCCTGCAGGTGTAAAAGGAATTTTTTACGCAGCACTTTTTGCTACAATAATTTCTACACAGATTAGTTTTCTTTTTCTCAGTGGTACAACGATTGGTAGGGATTTCATCTTCAGGATAAAAAATGATGTTAACGAATTAAATTTAAAACACTACACAATTATCGGACTTATCATTTCTGGTTCGCTAGCTATTCTACTCGCATATTTTATTCCTTCTGTAATAGAAATCTGGTACACTATAGGTTCTTTGTTTATACCAGGAATTATTCTTCCGGTTATCAGTGCTTACTATCCTAAAATCAGAATTGAAAAGAAATTTATTTTAGTTGAAATGATTTCTGCTTTAGCTATGAGTACAACTTGGCTTTTTATTCGTGAATCATTTTCGTCTGTAAAGATAATAAATGAAATTGAACCAATGCTGGTGGGGTTAATTCTGGCTTTTATAATACACTTTGTTAGACTATTGTTGCTTTGGAAGTAAAAGACTTCTTTTATAAAAGTCTTCTTATTCTTTATTCTCCTTTTTAACAATCTTCTTATGTATAAGTGAAAGAACAATTGATCCGGTAAGTAGTACCATAATTACAATCAAAGAAGTTTCCGTTGGTATATGAATCCAATCCGAGATGAGCATTTTCACCCCAACATAAAATAGAATTATTGCAACTCCGTATTTCAGGTAAACAAAGATGTCTACAAGAGCTGCAAGCGCAAAGTAAAGCGCCCTGAGACCAAGTATTGCAAAAATGTTTGAAGAGATAATAATAAATGTATCTTTCGTTATCGCAATAATCGCGGGGATAGAATCTACTGCAAAAACTATATCGGAGGATTCGATGAGAAGAAAAGTTAAAAAGATAGTTGTGGCGAATTTCTTCCCGTTTTTTGTTATAAAAAATTTCTTTCCTTTATAACCCGAATCTAAATTAAGATATTTGTTAGCTAGCTTAACAAGCCAGTTATTCTCCACATCAATTTTTTGTTCTCCTCCGAACGCCATTTTATAAGAGGCATAAAGCAAAATCAAACCGAAGATGTAAATAACAGGTTCAAAAAGATTTACTAATCCAACTCCGGCAACAATGAAAACAATCCTGAAAACGATAGCACTTAGAATTCCCCATTTTAAAACATGCGGCTGATTCTCCGCACTTATATTCATTACCTGGAAGATTAGAAGAAAAACAAAAAGGTTATCAAATGAAAGGGATCTCTCGATTAAATAGCCTGCCAGGAATTCAACTGCTCTGTCTTTACCTAGATTGTAGTAAATAAAAACATTAAATATCAGGGCAGCAATAGTCCATATAGTACTCCACACTAAGCTGGATTTTAATGATATTTTTTCATTGCGCTTTTCGCTCAGAAAAAGATCAATAAAAAACAGGAGTGCAAATATTCCCCAGAAAACTAACCAATCTAATAATTCATGTGCCACTAAAATAATCTTTTATGGAAGAAGTACTGCAACAGCTATAACCGTCGTCCATAATCCGTTTTTATCGCCCATTGCCGATTGAGTTATGTTGAACGTTTTAACTATTTTCCCGGACATTTTATAAATATCCTCTCTTTCATTCCAATCCGTATCGGGATTAAATTCTACACCGAGTGTCGTTGCCAGCATAGTTGCTGCAAGGTCTTCTGCATACTCTCCTGCAACTTTCTCAGTCTGTCCATAAGGGTGATGTTCTGACAAATACCCGTATGCGTTTGAATCGGCAGGTAGTGCAACACCTAATGATGCCGCAATTAACCTGTTAGGTTCATTAGTTGAATTACGAGCCATCACACAGTGAATGATCTGCCCTGGTTGTAATTCTTTTACTCCTTCTGCAACAGAAACACGTTTACAGTTTACGGGATAAATGCTGCTTACATTTACAAGGTTACAGATTTCAATTCTGGCACTTCTTAATGCAAGTTCGAACGAAGTTAAATATTCTTTACTTCTTCCAACCCCTTTAGTGAAAAATATTTTTTGCGGAAGATACAAACGGCAGCTCCTTTCTTATTTTACTAATAATTTCATAAATTTTCTTTTGCCAACTTTGATAATTAATCCATCTTTTACAAGAATCTCAGAGTTGATATCACTAATTTTTTCTCCATCGATTGTTACCCCTCCTTGATTTACAAGTCTTTTTGCTTCACCACGAGAAGAAGCGAAATTTACTTTTGTAATCAGGTCGAGTATTCCAATCTTTTTTTCATTAATCCTGAATTCATTTATCTCATCAGGAATTTCTTTTTTAATAAAAATTTTATCAAATTCCTCCTCGGCAAATTTTGCTTCGCTTTCTCCGTAGTAGAGGCTAACTAATGTTCTGGCAAGTCTTCTCTTGATATCCCTTGGATTTATATTCGGATCATCTAACTGTTTTTTTATTTTAGTTAGCTCATCCGAAGAAATCGATGTTGCAAGTTCAAAATATGTGTATATCAGGTAATCCGGTATAGAAAGCGTTTTTCCGTAAATATCCTTTGGATCTTCTGAAATACCGATGTAATTATCATAAGATTTACTCATCTTTTCTACACCGTCTGTTCCGACAATGAGCGGCATCGTTAAAATACATTGCGGTTCAATTCCATACTCTCGCTGGATATCTCTGCCAACAAGCAGGTTAAATTTCTGATCTGTTCCGCCAAGCTCTACATCGCTTTTTATCGCAACGGAATCCATAGCCTGCGCAAGAGGATAGAGAAATTCATGTACACTTATTGGTTCACCGGCTTTAAATCGTTTTGTAAAATCATCACGTTCTATCATTCTGGCAACTGTATATCTTGAAGTAAGTTTTATTACTTCTTCAAAATTCATTTCACTAAGCCACTCGGAGTTGTAAACCATACTGGTTTTTTCTCTGTTAAGAATTTTTGTAGCCTGGTTGAAATAACTTTCACCGTTTATCCTGGTTTCTTTTAGCGATAATGCTGGTCGTGTCGCATTTCTTCCAGAAGGATCGCCGATCATTCCGGTAAAATCACCAACAATTAATATTGCCTGATGACCTAACTCCTGAAATTGGGCAAGTTTTCTTAGAACAACTGAGTGCCCGATGTGAAGATCTGGTCTGCTTGGATCACATCCAAGCTTTATGTTTAGTGGCTTATTTTCTTTTAAAGATTTTTCTAACTTTTGTACAAGTTCATCTTCAGGTATAATCTCAACTGCTCCTCGCCGTATAAGATCCATTTGTTCGTTAATTGGTGGAAAATTCAATTTGTTCGTTCCTAATATTTTATTTTTCTGTCTTGATCTCTTTCAAAATCCCTTTTAGCAATATCTCTCCTTTTATCGTAAACCTTTTTACCTTTTGCAACTGCTAACTCAACTTTTACTTTTCCTTTCTTAAAATATAGTCTGAGTGGAATTAAAGTTAATCCTTTTTCATTTATTTTACTTATTAATTTTTTGATTTCACTTTTATTAAGCAGGAGCTTTCTTTCACGTCTCGGCTCGTGATTGTTTATGTTTCCCTGAGTATACTCGCTAATGTTTGCATTAACAAGCCAGATTTCGCCGTTATGTATTTTCGAGTAACTATCAACAAGATTCGCTTTCCCTTGCCTGAGGGCTTTTACCTCGGTTCCTACCAGAACAATTCCTGCTTCAATCGTTTGGAGAATGCTGTATTCGTGCCGTGCTTTCCTGTTTACAGTTATATTCTTTTCTTCTGTCTTTTCTTTCATATCCGGATAAATCAAAAACAAAAATCATCTTAATTGAAATAAAATGCAACATGTGAATTTTACTAAGTTTGAGAGCAATTTGAAGATTTATTCTGTCTAATTAGTATGGGAATTCCAAAGATGAAAATTAAACAGGAATTATTTTGAAATCCTTTTTTCCTGATCTACCTGTTTGCCAAGGTTTTTAACGATATCCGGCAACGCTTCTATATCCAATTTTGTAGTTCTGAAGTTAACAATGCAAACACGTAAAACAAATTTTCCATCTAAAACTGCATTTGATAAATAAACTTCACCGCTCTTTTGCAATCTATCGAGTAGTTCCTCATTAAGTTCGTTGAGATATTCCAGCTTTTGATCTTTTTGCTCCTTCAGATCATCCGGGATATATCGAAACGTAGTAATACTCAAATTATTTGATACAGTTTCTAATTCAGTTTCTTCTGAAATCAAATTGAACAGGTGAGCAGCTAATTCAATGTCTTCAGTTATCATTTTTATATAACCATTTTTACCTGCCTGTTTTAATGCCAGCCAGACTTTTAATGCACGGAATCCACGTGAGTTTTGAAAGCCAAACTCGTAGAAGTTTATCGGTTTTTCCTCTTCGTTTTCATCACCTTCAAACCTATAATATTCCGGATGATAACTGAAAGCATCGAGCATAAATTCTTTCTTACGGACAAGAGTGCACCCGGCTTCAAGTGGAGCATATAACCATTTATGCGGATCGAGCGCAATGGAATCCGCAAGATTTATAGCCTTTAGATCTTTTGATGCATTTGGAAGTACAGCAGCAACAGAGCCATAAGCTCCATCGACATGAAACCAAAGATTGTTTTCTTTGCAAACCGAAGAAATTTCTTCAAGCGGATCGGTAGCTCCGGTTCCGACTGTGCCTGCATTTCCAACCACGATAAATGGATAATTTCCACTTTCCTTATCGAACTTAATCTTCTTTTTAAGATCATTGATTTTCATTCTCTGTTTTTCATCTACCTCGATCCAGCGAATTGAATTAGTTCCCATCCCAAATAAGTCAGCAGCTTTTTGAATCCATGTGTGTGTTTCGCTTGAAACATAAATGATTAATGGTTTCTTATTTAATCCTTCTTCTCTGATATTCCAATCTGCTTTTGCTTTTCTTGCTGCCAGAAAGCCAACAAAGTTGGCCATATTTCCGCCGCTTACCATTATTCCACCGCAATCTGTAGGGAAGCCAATCATCTCAGCAATCCACCGAATTGTTTGTGCTTCAATTTCTGTTGCAGCGAGTGAGAGATTTCCGGCACCAACATTCGGATTTACTGCAGCAGCTAACAAATCCGCCAAAGCACCAATCGGTGTTGCGGATGAAGTGATGTATCCCCAGAATTTGGGATGACCGTTAAAAGTAGAATAGTTAAATAATAATTCGGCTGCCTCATTCAATAACTTTCCTGAATCGGTTCCTTTGGTTGGAAGGGAAGAGTTTCCTAGTATAGTCCGCATTTCTTTAAGAGTTTTCCTTGGTGCAACAGGTTTAACCGGTAGCGATTCCAGGAACTCAGTAATTTTATCTACAATTTCATGTCCTGCTTTCCTAAATTCTTCTGGGGTCATTTCTACATTTGATGATTTGCGGTTTAATCTTAATGACACGGTTTTACTCCTAATTAAAGTTTAATTATTTCTTCAATTTCAAATTGTATAAAGTTTGTTTAAATCTGAATAAGATGCAATAATATTATAATTCTATTATTTAATAATTAGATTTGATTTTGATCAGATTGAAATATGGATATAAAATAAAAAAATCATGTAAATCTTCTATACTGGTTTTTTTATCTAGTGGGAACTATAGGATTCGAACCTATAACCCTCCCGACTTCGTCGGGATGCTCTGAATCAGTTTTTTCAAATATTCAATTGCTTTCTTTGAATTTTTCATTGCTTTAAGCTTTACCTCAAGCGGATATGCTTCTTTTCTGGAATTGCATTTATAAGAAATAATCAGTTCCCACGGACCTTTACCTTTAGTGTATTTATTTCTGTTGTTGTTATGTCTTTTAAGCCGATTGATTAGGTCGTTTGTTTGTCCTATGTAGTGGATATTTCTTGAAGGAGAATAAATTATATAAACGTTATAGATAGTGATGATAACCCCAATAATAGAATGATAAAAAATCTGTGGGAACTATAGGATTCGAACCTATGACCCCCTGCTTGTAAGGCAGGTGCTCTGAACCAGCTGAGCTAAGTTCCCGATTTCACAAAATTTGAATGACAAATATCTTATTATTCGGATATAAAACCAAATAACAGAGCGGGCGACGGGGCTCGAACCCGCGACATCCAGCTTGGGAAGCTGACACTCTACCAACTGAGTTACGCCCGCATTTTCATCATAGCTAAAATAAATAAATTAAGAATCCTTGGCAATTACTTTGAATTGTAAACATTAGTCTAGCACTTAAGATTGAAAATTGAGATAAAAACTGTATCAATAATGAATCGATTTATCATATAATAATTTCAAATTAAAACAGTTTTTTAGATTCTTAGGTTCATAATACTTCAAAATTGATTAAAATCACGTGGCATATTACTTGGGTATTAAAAAATACCTGATTATTTAGATTTAGATTTTCGGGATGCTATTGCTTAAATAATATTATATATATTTTCAGTTTATCAACAATTAAACTATTTCTAAACATTTAATTTTTTAAACTGAATCCTTTGGGGTAATAACTAATATTTTATAATAACTCCCTTTCAGAGGGCTAAAGCCGGAGTTCAAATGAAGCACTTGTCGGATGCTGTTGTGCTTAAACTGTTTCTAAAAATACTACTCTTAACTATGCTTCTTTCCGTTGTAGGGTGCAACAAGTATTATTCAAATAAGTATATTCAAATTAAAGAAGATGGGCTTATTTATAAAGCAGGTCAGGATGATCCGTTTACAGGTAGAGTTATTGATACTTTGAATAATAAAGTTATAGAATATGATGTTGTAAATGGGATGAAAAATGGTGAATTCCGTGTTTCATCTCTTGAGGGAATTGTTTCAGTTGTTGGCAATGTACAGGATAACAAAAACATTGGTGAGTGGAGTTATTATTATCCAAACGGGCAATTAGAGTCTCAGGGTAATTTTAAGTATGATGCACCTCACGGTAAATGGGTATGGTATTATTCAAATGGGAATCTTAAGGAACAGGGAACATTCCTGAATGGGTTTAAAACAGGTGATTGGTATCTCTTTACACGAGACGGTGAACTAATTTCGATAATGACATACAATCAGGGTGAGCTGGTAAATGAAGTAAAGTTCTCATTATCACGGGATGTATAAGAGAAATCGGAACAACCTTTTTAACCTATTAGATATTATTTATAGTAACATAGTTACTGGCTTCTTCTTCCAATCTTAATTTTTATTAAATATTAAATCTTATATATTGAAGTATATCTTCAATAGTTATTAATTAATATATTCATAGTAAAAAATTGAACAGAAACAATAAAAAAGAAACAGAAGAAAAACGCATAATTAAAGAATTATCCGAAGATGATGTATTATCCAATCCGTTCGAACAGTTCAACGTATGGTTTGATGAAGCAAAGCAATCAGAAATTGTAGAACCAACCGCCGCAATTCTTTCTACGGTTGGTGAAGATAATCATCCGTCTGCAAGAACAATTCTATTAAAAGAAGTTAACGAAAAGGGTTTTGTCTTCTATACTAATTATGAGAGTAAAAAAGCAAAAGACATTGCTTCAAATCCGAATATTTCA
>JAJDNK010000297.1 GCA_022340715.1 bacterium BMS3Abin03
AAAAAAGATTGCCGCTAAAGACCAGAAGATCTTCGGATTATAAAAAATATTTCTAAATAGATTTTTTACAGGTATATCGCCAAGTGAAGTAGTTCTTGGAGTAGTTACGGTTGTAGTCTTTCCGGATTTAAAATTAAAAGATTGAGTGCCAACATTATAAATTTTACTAGCTCTTTCTGCTGTAAGTACCCTTCTGAATTTCCGAAGGTTTTTTGCCAGTTCCTTTGCAGACTGACATCGTTCATCTTTATCTTTTTCCAGACATTCTAAAATAATTCCATCTAACAATGGATCGATTCCTTCTTTTATGGTTGAAATAGGCGGCGGTTCCACATTTACTATTTCATACATTATTGCTGTTGCATGCATTCCCTTAAATGGAGCCTCTCCGGCAAGCAGCTCATACAATACAACACCCAGTGAAAAAATATCTGTCCTATGGTCAACATCTAAACCTTGTATCTGTTCTGGAGACATATATCCCATAGTCCCCATCGTAGTTCCTGCTTTGGTAAGGTGGGAAACATTTCCTGATGAATAAAGTTTCGCAAGTCCGAAATCCATTATCTGTGCAATCCCATCTTTCCGGATCATTATGTTCTCAGGTTTTATGTCCCTGTGAACTATTCCTTTCTCGTGTGCTGCAGCTAGTCCTTCAGCAACCTGTATCCCTATTTCAAGTATCTGTTTTTCTGAGAGATGATCTTTTTTATCCCTTAGTGTTTTACCTTCTATATATTCCATTGATATGAATAACTGATTATTATATTCTTCTATAGAATAAATAGTGCAAACATTAGGATGGTTCATTGAAGAAGCCGCTTTTGCTTCCTGGATGAATCTTGCTTTATCACTTTCAGATGCAGTAAGCTGAGATGGTAGAAATTTAAGCGCTACAAAACGATCTAGTTTTGTGTCCTGGGCTTTATAAACTTCGCCCATCCCGCCTTCACCGAGTTTTTCTAATATGTTGTAATGTAATATTGTTTCACCAATCATGATAATCCTCTAAAAATTTAAGAATTGAATATTGAGTAATGAAAATTGAAAATTTATTTATTGATTCTAAATACTCAGTACTCAATACTAAATGTCTATTAATTGTTTCACCAATCATTTTTTACTTCCAACTTCCTTCTGCCAGTTTTCAACCAGCGTAATTGTGGATTGAGTGCTTTCTCCAATGCCAATAGTAGCTATAATTTCCGTTCCGTCTTTGCTAATATCGTACGTCTGCATAACTTTTGTTACGCCTGGTTCAAAAACCAAATAAGGCTTACCGGGTGAAAGTAATGCACCGTTTTCGTTTAGATCTACTCCCATTATTTTATTATCGGGAGTTCCGAAATAAATACTCTTTCCGTTGTTCATCCATTTGGCTCCCCCTCCACCATCCACAGATATCTGCCATTTTGCACTTGTGCCCGAAGGGTTACTGGAATTAAATGGTATTACGTAAACCTGCATTTTCCCGGATTCATCCGATTGATAAGCTATCCATTTCATATTAGGAGAAAATGATGCGTTTAGTTCAGTAAAGTTTGTCGCTAATATTGTTTCGGGTTTTTTATCTTTCCCGGCAGGGATCAGAAAGATATCCCAGCTGCTTGTCGCGCTTGCATAATTTAGTCCATGATATAGGAAATATTTGTCGTCTGCGGAAATGCTTGTAACTGCTTTATTAACATCAGATTTATATAAAAGCTCAGCATTCCCGGAACCGTCGGCATTTTTAATATATGCATTATAAAATTTACTGTTCACATTGGACGTGTAGGTTATCTGCTTACCATCCGGAGTCCAGCGAGGGACAACATCCGAACTATCGAATGTCAGTTTTGTTGAAACATTTCTATTCAGATTATAAACCCAAATATTAGTTTTTTTCTCATTCGGATCGCCAAGATCACTTACGATTTTGTTCCCATCCGGTGAAAAAACTGCCGAGTAAGTTGGTATCATATCTGAAATCTTTCTTATTTCTTTTCCATTTTTATCCAGCAGCACCAGGTTTTGCCTGGTCTCCTTTCCCTTAATATATACCAGCTTACCATCTTGTGACACAGCAAATGTACCTGATATTCCTGCATCAAAATACTGTACATTTTCAACGACAGACATTGCTTCCCCCTCAATCTTCAATTTATCCGGATTAAATTTTTGAGCCAGAAGAATGGACTGGCGGACAAAGAAAAGAAATCCATCGGCATACTGGCAGTTTGAGGATGCAGAAATAAGTTTTACCGGTTTATTATTATCCAACGATGCAACATATATTCCGTCACCTGGTGTTGAACCACCATAGGCATTTTTCGTGGTATACAAAAAATGGTTCCCATCAGGCAGAAAGTATAGATATCTCAAACTCTGAACCCGGGAAGCAGTATCGGGTTTAATAATTTCTTTAGGTTTCCCTCCCGAAGAAGGAACTTCATAAATCCCAACGTAAGCATCAGGGGAGAAAACAATAGTTCCATTCGGACTCCATGAGCCGCCCCTGCCGTCAGGAGCATCACATATCGGAAGAGGAGTGCCGGAATCAAGAGATATTTTCATTAGTTTACCTTTGTCAAAGTATGCAATCGTTCTGCTGTCCGGTGACCAAAAAGCATTTGCAACAGATGTTACCTCTGTTAAAGGTCTTGCTTCTAATGAATTTATCGGTCTCACCCATAATTTTTCTATTCCGGATGAATCGGTTCCAACAAATGTTATGAATTGTCCGTCGGGTGAAATGGTTAAATTACTTCCTCGGCTGTTATCAAATATGATCCCATACGGCGGAAGTATAGATGCCCTAGTTACATGTACTTCAACTTTCGTCTTGTTAAAAACAGAAAAAACAAGGAGTAAAACCGCAGCTATAAAAAATAGTATCCCAAAAGACCACGCCAGCTTGGGATTATAAAAAATACTGCTGAAAAAACTTTTTACAGGAATATCTCTCAGAGTTGTTGCCCCGGATTTATTTATTTCAGAAATACGTGATCTGTTATCAAATGTTTGTGTATTTACACTATAAACCCTGCTTTTCCTATGTCCTGTCGATTTCTTGATTTTCCGTAAATCTTTGGCAAGCTCTTTAGCAGACTGACATCGTTCATCTTTATCTTTCTCCAGACATTCTAAAATTATCGCATCTAGTTCAGGGTCAATTCCTTCTTTAACTGTTGAAAGCGGAGGAGGATCTACATTTACAATCTCGTACATTATTGCGGTCTCGTGCATTCCTTTGAATGGAGATTCTCCGGCAAGCAACTCATAAAGCACAACTCCAAGAGAAAAGATATCCGTACGATGATCAACATCTAAACCCTGTATTTGTTCCGGGGACATATAACCCATTGTTCCAACTGTCGATCCCGCTTTTGTCAACCTCGATACATTACTTTCCTTGTATAGCTTTGCTAATCCGAAATCCATTATTTGCACAATTCCATCCTTGCGCACCATAATGTTTTCAGGTTTTATATCTCTATGAACAATTCCCTTTTCGTGTGCTGCTGCTAATCCTTCTGCGACCTGTATTCCTATTTCAAGTATTTGTTTTTCGGAAAGGCTATCTTTTTTATCCCTTAATGTTTTACCCTCTATATATTCCATCGATATGAATATTTGAGAATTATATTCTTCAATTGAATGTATAGTACAAACGTTGGGATGATTCATTGAAGAAGCAGCTTTGGCTTCCTGAATAAATCTTGCTTTATCACTTTCAGATGCAGTCAATTGAGAAGGAAGAAACTTTAGTGCAACAAAGCGATCCAGTTTTGTATCCTGGGCTTTATACACTTCACCCATCCCGCCTTCGCCAAGTTTCTCAAGGATTTTGTAGTGTAGTATTGTTTCGCCAATCATAATTTGTCTTCTCTCTCTGCATTAATGTAAATTGGGACGAGGTCTCGTCCGTCCCGATTAACCGTGACGAAACGGACTTCGCCAAGCTTTTCAATAATTTTATAATGTAATATTGTTTCGCCAATCATTGGGTAAAATGAACCTCCTTCAACAGATTCGCGAACCGTGGATCGGATCTTATAGGATCAAATTTCGGTTCAGATTTCAAACCGATCATGTATGGATCTTTTTCTTCGATAGCTTTCTGAAGGAGTACAAATGCTTTATTTTTATTGCCGAGATATATCTCGATAAAAACAAAGTATGACGTGGGTACGAAAGTACGGATTGAGATATCTTTTAATTTCGCACGTAACACCATAGCTTCTTTTTTTCTTCCGGTCACCGCATCCACACAGGCAAGAAGAAATATATTTGTTGAATCTCCTGTTACCCGTACTTCAGTCTGGTAAGCGTCGTATGCAATGTCATATTGTTTTTTCATAAAATAACAATCACCCAAATTAGAGTGACCGTATGGAAATGTTGAATCAATATCTATGGTTTTTTGCGTCTGATTAATCGCTTTGTCGTACTGCCGTGATTGATAAAAGATATATCCAACATTTTGACTGATGCGCAATGACAAAGGGTCGAGTTGTTGCGCGCGTTTGATTTCACTAATTGCTTCATCAAATAATCCCTGGTTGGCAAGAGCCATAGCATACCAGTGATGAGCTTCCGCATAATTCGGATTTAGGCTGATCGCTTTCCGGAATTCCCGGTTGGCTCCTTCAATATTCCAATCATAAGAATTAAGAACATCAGCCAGCACTAAATGTGCTTCAGCAAGGCTATTATCTAATTTTAAGGCATATTGAGCTGCTTCCCTTTCCTTGGGGTAAGCCTCATTCGGGCTCATATAGTAATTCCCGCCCATAAGTCCATATCCGTTAGCTATACCGGTGTAGGCCAGAGCGTAGTTCGGATCTTTTTCGAGCGATTGCTTGAAGTAATCGATCCCTTTCATTATTCCATCCCGTGTACGCTTGTTTAAATAATAAAGCCCTTTAAGGTATAACGTATATGCTTCGGAATTTTCTGTATGGTTTTTTGTAAGACGTCGTTCTTCTTCGCCTGTCAACTTCACCTGCAGTTGCTCCGAGATTGCTTTAGACAATTCTCCCTGGAGAGTATACATTGCCGTTGCCTGTTTATTATATTGTGCGCCCCATAGATGCCGTTCGTTAACAGCATCAACCAATTCCACGCTGATATCATAACTATTCCCACGTTGAACGATACGTCCGACCAGGACCGCTGCAACATTGAGCTTTTTACCAATTTCCCGGACATCCGGCTGCTCGCTACTGTAATGTGAAACGGAAGTCCAGGACATAATGGTAAGAGAAGGAATACTGGAAAGATTATTGATGATACCTTCCGTTACACCATCGCTTAATATTTCGGCCGATGAATCTGAACTTGCAATTGAAAAAGGAAGAACTGCTATCGAATTGATTTCAGATCCCTGTCCAAAGAATACGAAGTAAGCAGCAACAACTGCCAAAAGAATTAATATTACAGAAGGTATATAGAAACGACGAATATTCTTCCCTGGCTGCCGGGAATTTACTTGTGATGTGGTCGAACGAATACTATCATGATCCGCCTTTGCATACTCAATATTCTTCCGTTCCCTTCTTAAATCGGCAATGATATCATCAGCATGCTGGTAGCGTTCTTTTTTGTCTTTCGCAAGCGCTTTAAAAACTATTCGCTCAAAATCCTGTGATACCATATTATTAAATCGTGCAACCGGTTCAGGAGTTTCATTTATTACAGAGTATACTAAAGCAGCCTGATGTTCCGCATTAAACGGAAGCTTAGTGGTCAGCATTTCGTACAGAACAACTCCAAATGAAAAAATATCCGAGCGGTTATCAACCTCTTCACCAAGCGCTTGTTCCGGTGACATATATGCAGCTGTCCCAAGTGTGCTTCCAACCTTTGTCAGCTGTGTGGCTCCACTCACCTTCGCAAGACCGAAGTCCATTATTTTTACTTTACCGTCACTTGTAATCATTATGTTTTGAGATTTAATATCTCTATGCACAATCCCTTTTTTGTGAGCGGCTTCCAATCCTTCTGCTATTTGTATTGCTATGTTTATTGAATCATTAATTGAAATTGACCCCGTCTTTATCTTGTCTTTTAACTCAACACCATCAATAAATTCCATAACTATAAAAGTATCATCACCGGATTCTTCTATTGCATAAATAGTTGCAATGTTGGGATGGTTCAGTGCGGCGGCGGCTTTTGCTTCTATCTTGAATCTTTCTCTTTCTTCAGAATTACCTGCGACGTGTCTTGGTAAAAATTTTATAGCAACTTTTCTTTCAAGCTTAGTA
>JAJDNK010000013.1 GCA_022340715.1 bacterium BMS3Abin03
ACGGTTACAAAAGAGCCATCTGCCAGCACCATATCGGCTTCCAGTAAATTGTCAATGGTGAGGCCGTATTTGCGCGATAAATATCCAACTCCGCCTCCAAGAGTTAATCCGCCAACTCCTGTTGTAGAAACTATTCCGGCCGGAACCGCAAGCCCGAAAGGATGTGTTGCATGGTCCACTTCACCCCACAGATTGCCCCCGCCCACGCATACAGTTTTAGTGGAAACATGTGTACGAACAAATTTGATTCCTGATAAATCGATGGCTAAACCATCGTTGCACAAACCCAATCCGCCCACATTATGACCGCCGCATCTAACCGAAATTAACAACTTGTTTTCCCTGCCAAAGTTTACACAAGCTATAACATCGGCAACATCGGTACATATCACGATCATCCCCGGAAATTTATTCATCATCCCATTATATAGTTTTCGTTCCTCATCATAATTGGAACCAGAAGGCATAACGATTTCCCCTCTTATTTGAGAAGAAAATGTTCCGATGGTTGTTGCTGCCAAAGCCTTTATAGGAGTATTCATAATTCATTTCCCTTTTTAGAATAGAATCACTCAGTTTGTTAGAAGGAATGATCGCCTAGCAGATCAGTACCTCCCTGAAAATAACTAACACAAAGTTACGACCCTGGAATTCAATACAAAAGCACATTCTATTCAATAACGATAAATATTGAATCAAAGGAATGACAGATAAACTAACTTGCTTTCGAAATTTTGATGAATTCGGAAGGAGTAAGATTAAACATTTTACGAAACACTTTTGCAAAATATACCGGGCTGTTGAATCCTAAATCATACGCTATTTCCGAAATGGTTACAGTGCCTTCTCTGAGGTATTTAAGCGATTTGCGAAGACGAAATTCCTGGATGAGCTGGTTAGGTGCAATTCCTGATAAGGATTTTATTTTTCGGTATGCCTGCGATTTACTCAGCCCGAGCATCCTGTCAATATCTTCACTTCTAAAACCGGGATGAGCTATATTATTTTCCAGGATGTCGTATAATTTAAATAATAAGATAAAATCGTCGTTTTTTATAATACTGAAATCTTCTGTGTTTATTTTTGAAGCCATCCGCTCCTTATCTGAGAGTACTTTGGATTCAGCATCAAGATACATGGTATGTTTTAAGCCTAGTGTACATAAATGGTGAACTTTCTTTTTTGCTTCTTCAAATATATTGTTCCCAATTTCATCAACAGGTCTTCCGCTCACCAGGCTAATATTATATACTAACTTGTTGTGGATTGATATGAGCAGTTTATGAATAGCTTTAGCGCATAAAATTGCATTGGAAGCAAAGATGAAGGAAACCAGAATATCGTTGTCCGGATAAATTACCCGGGTTCCTTTATGGTATTCTATTAATCTATTTACCTCTTTTATATAGTGGTCGCCCTGCCCGGACAAATCATCATGGCTAAGAAGAAGAATTGTTCTAAAACCTGTATCAATTTCACCCGATTCCATGTGTGCTATATCGTTTACACTTTTCCCCTGGCCAAAAAAAAGATTAAATTCATCTTCCGACACCTCAATAATATTACAGGCTGTTCTTCCATGCGATTGCTTGTGAACCTCGTTGAAAGCTTCCTTACTTGGTGCCTGTGCCAGACAAAACAAATTCTTAGCGTTCAGATTCACCCAATATTTTAATTCGTAGACACCAAATCTCTCTTGTATGGCCAGATCTTCATCATGAAGTTTTTGCATCTCCTCCTTCGAAATATCTGAGGAGTCTAGTTTATGAAAATCCATATATAATGGCATAGCATCGAAATTAGGTAATATTCATTTGGTTTTTAGCGATTTAAGTTGCCTTTACCCATCAATAACAACAGCAACTTTTCATTTATGTTCAACAAAGAAATCTTCTCATTCTCCGCATGATCTGCATTCTTCTTCCGGCCAGTCTTTTTTAATTACCATAATTTCTTTTTTTCATGTGTTTAGAGACACAAAATAACATGTATAATACTATTTGGCAGAAAGATATTTTTCAGGTTGTCTTTTTGAGAATAAATATTTTTTGTGCTAGGAGTACCAGAAAAAACAACTCTCCCCGCAAAGAATGGTTGAAGTACAGGTTTGTGCGTTTTTGCGGGATGTGTTGTTTTATGAGCTGGGATTTGATTTGTCTTTGCTCGGGGGCGGAAATCAAATAAATTAGCTATGTTACTCCTTATCAGTCGTGAGCTCACTGCGTTCGGTTCGCTGAGCTCGTCGTTCCTCCTCGATTCCGCTCAAAGTGCACGGGCCTGTCAACGGAGTACTAAATTAATCAATCCGTTTTTAGTAGTGTCATATTATCGGGTTTTCTGTTTCGTATTGTACTGAGACACTTGCATACAACGGACAAGTATATGAAACGTTTGGCATTTCACAGCGATTTCCTATCAAGCCGTTACAATGTTTATTAAATGTATTACCTTTAAAATTGGCACTTTCGGCCAAATGTTTTATATACAGTGTTATGTCATCGTTTTTGTATAATTATCTTTCAAAATCATTGAATTGACCATTTCTTTAAGAAATATCTTATCCAGATAATGGACAAGGTCGTCGGGATTAAACCAAAAAAGAAAACAATACCATAAAATGACTGAATTTCAACTGATGCATTTGATTGAATATAAATGGTTACAGTCCCTATAAATAAATTATTCAAATAGTGTATTAGAATTACTGGTAAAAGACTTTTCGTTCTCAAAAATAAGTATCCGTAAAATAATCCTGCAATAGAGTTATAGATTACCTGACCCAGCACCCATATCATTTCTTTATCACTTGCGAGGTTTAACAAGTGAATCAAACCAAAACTAATAGCTGAATAAATTACTGCTTTAATAGACGAATACTTGTTTAAAAACACTACAAGAATAATTCCTCTGAAAACAAACTCCTCAAGTATTGAGGGTAATGAAACTAACCAACCATTTGATTTCGGGGGAAACTCACTTGAGAATCTGAACATCTCCCTTATGAATTCTACGTTAACTGGATTCCCCTGTGATACTCG
>JAJDNK010000026.1 GCA_022340715.1 bacterium BMS3Abin03
ATCGGATTTCCGGACAAAGACATGAGATTCATCAAACATTGACGATTCTGTTCTATAAATCCCCGCGACCCTAAACGCAGTATAGGTTAATGTTGTATCGATGTTCTGAAAGCTGAGTACAACTTTAGAACGAAGTTTCAACCCAAGTTTGTTTGCTAACTTTGCACCGACTAAAATTGGATTTCTTTTAATTCCTTCGAAATATTTTCCATCAATGATATAATCTGCTATTGTCGTAACAGCTTTTTCATGATCGGGATCGACACCAATAATATTCGCACCGCTTGAGGAGCCGGGCGATGATGCCATCCCTTCTATCAACACTCTTGCGGAAACATCTTTAACTTCGGGAAGTTTACGGATGTCATTTGCTATCTCAGGTCCGTTAGGAATATAATTCGAAATAAGATTATCATCCTTAAACGCTTTTGTATGTATCTGAATGTGACTAAGATTTCTGTTGATTGTTGTATCTACTGTTGTATCCCAGGAGCCAATCATAACAGCAACAGAAAAAAGCCCAGCCCATAAACCAAGTGTAATCGCTGTTATGATTATCAGACTTCTTTTTTTATTCCGCCAGATATTTTTCCAAGCTAATGCAATCAGCATTTTATTTTTCCTTTTTAATACTTAAAATTTATTTTCTCATTGCAGAGACCGGCTGCAACTTTCTTATGTAAGAAAGCGGATAAAGCGCCGAGATAAGTGCTATAACAAGTACGGTTAAAAATTGATCGACAAAAATATTTGCGGCAAACCTAAAGGGCATAATAGGATCAAGCCCAAACTTTAACATCATATCTGCCATCTCGCCTGTTAACCGAATCGGATTCAGATGCATATAATAAAGTAAAGGAATTGTTACGATTACACCTGCGACAACTCCAATAAACGAAAGCAAGACCGATTCAAACAAAGAAACCAAACTTAATCTCCATTTTTTCATTCCTACAGAAATCAGTATTCCAAATTCACGGGTTCTTTCCGCGGTCATCATCATAACTGTTCCGAAAATTCCAAATCCTATTATCACGTACAAAATTCCAAGCATAATTATTCCACCCGCATTATCGACTTCAATACTTTGAACCAATTCAGGCATTAATTCAGACCAGGTCATAACTTCATACTTATTATCAAAATGTTTACTCACTTCTGTATAAACTGTGTTTATTTCATCGGCTCTATCGATCATAATTGACAATGTTGTTATCCTGTTATCTGTGGCAAAAAACCATTGTGCGTAGTCTAAGCCTAAATACACCATCGAGTTGTTAAGCGATGGAAGAGTAAACTTTACAATGCCTGCAATTGGAATTTGACCGGCAGCAGTTACGCCGTGATATCCCTGACCATACAGTACAACACTATCGCCGACTTCAACATTCAATAATTTTGCAAGCCCTTCGGCTATCATTAATCCTTTTGAATCTTTCGTTAAATATTTTCCGGATACAAGCTTGCTTTTAAGTTTTGTCATTTTGTTTTCAATCTGAGGAACAATTCCCACAATTGAGGCAACCTTGGTAACATTTCCGTAAGAGATCAGGCTGAACGATTCAAGTCTTGGATTAACTAATGTCACGTGTTCGATTTTATTTATTTCATCAATTTTTGTTTGATCATACTCCATGCTCTTGTCAATCGATCGCTTATCCCAATAATCTTTTGCATGCACCTGAATGTAACCCGTGTACATACTAACGGATGCATCAACCATATAATCGTATGAGCCTTCCTGCATAGAACGCATAACCAAAGCAAGCATCACTGCAAAGAAAACTGATGCAGATGCAATTATGGTCCGGCGTTTATTTCGCCAGAGATTTCGCCACGCTAATTGAAAATAAGTTTTCATCTTACCTTACTCTTTTCATATTTTGTTCGGAAAAGAAGGATTCGTTAATATCAATATTGAATTTTATATCATGATAATCGAAGACCGTCTTTTCACCAGGTCTGTCGTCGGGAACCATTTCCCAGTGCGTTGGGATTTTCCTTCCATCCATTTCTTTTATATCGCTGCCGTAGTATGTTTTTACTATATACCCGTCTTCGTCATAAAATTCTGTTTTAAGCTGAAAGTAATTTTCTTTTGATATCCACGTCACCAGCTTTCCCCAAACAACTCCGGCATCAGGTTTTGGTATAGATTCGATTTTATAGCAGTCATAATCCTTATACTTTTCTTCGCCGATTATTTTATGTGTATAATCGTTCACTACTGAAGATTCCTTTACAAGATCGTCATTTGTAAAATCTGAACCCATCCACGACTGCAGCATCATCGATGGCGGTATTTTGATAATCTTTTGTGCAGCCGGTACCCAGCTCCAAACCTCTTTCTTTCTTTTGAGTGTTACCGATCCTTTATCTCTTGCCGGTTCAGTAATGTAAATAAGTGCATAATCCGGTTCGAGCGCCCAGGCTTTCATACCGATTGTCCTTGTCCAGTCTGTTTTGATAACGGTCATCGTCATTTCAGCATAACTACTGTTTGCTTTCATCAGTTTATCTGCTTTCCTGATTATTTCCTTTGCATCCTGAGCGACAGAAACTGCTGATATTAATAAAATAAGAATCAAAACCTTATTTAATTTTTTCATTTTTCTTCACCTGTATTTTATCTTTATTCTTAATAAAAAAATCTCGTAAATGATGATCACCATATGCAGGTGCGATTAAATCAATTGTAAGAACAGTCATAAAAAATTCTACTGGACCGTAAGTTTTTACCGAAGTGAAAAATCTCATTATCCCAAGCAACGAATTTTTTATCCACAAGGGGATTTTCGTAATTTTTAATTTCTTACCGTAAGCATCAAATGCTGCTGCTAAAATCTCGTTGTGTGTAAAGACATCCGGACCACCGATAGCCAATTCTTTTTCATTTCCGGTCGCTGCATTAACACAAGCTTTTGCTAAATCTTCACCATCTATGGGATTGATTTTATTTTCTCCCGAACCAAAAACAAATCCTCTTCCCTTCTCAGCCATCTTAAGATATTCAAGCATGTCAGAGAAAAATCCATTCGGGTAAACAATTAAATAATCTAATCCTGATTTCTTTAATTCATTTTCAAATTTCAATTTTGTCTGAATAACTTTTAGATCAGTCATATTTGCAGCATTGAAAACAGATATGAATATGAATTTGGAAACACCTTCTTTAATAGCTTCCTCAAGAAGATTTTTATTGCCCTGGTAATCGACCTCCATAAATGTCCGGTTGTCTTTTTGATTTGTGATTCCGATTGATGAAAAAACAATATCTATATTTTTACAAATCCCTTTTAGTGAATTCGCATTTGTTACTTCACCAATAAATTCTTCATCAACATATCTTTCGAGAGTTTCAAGTTTTGCACTACTTCTCGATAATGCGCGAGTCCAGTATTCTTGTTTTTTGAATTCCTGTAAAACAAATTTGCCTAAATAACCTGTCGCCCCGGCAACTAATACTCTTTTCACCCTGACTTCCTTTTAGACTTGGGATGAATGTTTTCTATATATTTACTTAAAAGTGCGTTCTTTATTTCCTCAACCGAAAAATCCGCTTCGGCGGCTATAAAATTCAATACAAGACCATCGAAATATGTTCCCAATAAAAATGTTTCGAGCTTGGGATTTTTTGCGCCGAGCTTGCGAAATAATTTCGAAAATTCTCTGATGAATTCATCTCTGAAAGCCTTCATCTTTTTCTCGTATCGCTTTTGTATATCGGGATGTACCAAGAGGGCGAGATATAATTGCCAATAAACATAGTTAGAATAAAGATTATCGAGTACTGCACTTACATAATTTTTTAACTGTTCTTCAGGGGAAGCACTTTTCGTACTATGATAGCTGAGACCCGCCAATTCGGTAAAACCATTTTGAATAATTTCATCCAGAAGCCTGTCTTTGCTTTTAAAATAATTGTACATCAAGCCTTTGGAAATTTTTGCTTTCTTAGCAATCTGAGAGATAGATGTGGCGTGAAATCCTTTCTTGGCAAATAACTCAAGAGCTGCAGAAAGAATCTTTTCTCTGCTCACTCTTCTTATTTCACTATATTGATCTTTTGTTCTTGGTGACATTTTTTTGACTGAACGTTTGTTCAAACATAAGACGTAAACAAAGATGAATCAACCCTTTAAATCAGATTTGCAGAATAACTTGTTCTATATCACAATTAAAAATTGATAGAAGTGGACTCAGTTTTTGAAAGACTTAATAAAAAGATCTTGTGAGGTCTCGGGATCAAATTTATCCCCCAATAGATTAGAGGAAAATTCAGTTTTAACAAATCCAGCTTTTGCTAACGATTGTTCAAAATCTTTTTTGCTATATGAAAACAGTTCGGTTGTAATCGTGACATTTCCCCTTGTATGATATTTATTAAAAGCTAAAACATTAAAGAATAATTTATTTTCTTCGAAATCATAAAACCGAACGAATATTTCGTCGTTAGTTTCGTTAATATTCAATATCCGGTTTTTATGTTTAAGAATTTTTTCATAGTTAAGAATCTGAATAATTAGTGTCCCTTTTTTGTTTAACAAGTCAAAACATTTTTTAATCGATTTATCAAAAAGATTTTTGGGAATATTTGCAAATGTATTTCCGGAAGAAATAACCAGATTAAATTTACCTGTTTGAGACTTCGGTATCCTATCTATAAAGTGATTATGGAAATCTATCTTCAAAGCTGCTCTAATAGTGTTAGCTTCAGCCTTCTTTAACATTTCGTGAGAAGGATCAAATGCTGTTACTTTCAGACCGAGTTGCGAGAGAGCAATAGAATCTAAACCTGTACCACAACCAAGATCTGCAGCAGTTTTCATTTCCGGCCTGAGCACCTCTTTATAAGATTTTCTCTTTCTCTCAAGTGCCGACCTAAAAGAGATCATCTCATCATAACTTGCTGCTAGTTGATTATAAAAATCTTTATTATCCATAACAAAAATCGATTACTTATTGCAACTTCACTATAGATGATTTAATTTTTAACCTCAGATAAGATACTTATTATTTTTTATTACTAAACAATTTTTAAAGGGAGAAAATATGTCTCAGCCCCTAATCGGACACGTGGAAATTCCGACAACTAATTTAGATAATTCTAGAGATTTCTATAAAAATGTTTTCAGGTGGGATTTTAAACCATTCGGAAACGGATATTTATTGTACAATAATCACCAGGGAATTATGGTGGGATTAAGAAAGGTTGATGCAGTTGCCAAAGGTGAATCAACTGTTTTTCATGTAACTGTAAGCGATATCGAAGATATAATTAACAAAGCCGAAGTATGTGGAGGAAAAGTAAAACGCGACAGAACAACTATCCCAGCAATGGGCTGGTATGCATTAATCTTCGATCCTGATGGAAATACTATCGGTTTGTATCAGAAAAATTGATGTTAAAAAATAATCTCACCCGAATAAAATCGGGTGAGATCGTGAACTTTACCCGCATCCATTAAAAATCAATATTACTTACACCTCAGCAAATTCCGGTTTCACAATTTTATAGGAATGATTTATTTCTACAGATTTATTCAGCATAGCTGAAACACTGCAATATTTTGTCTCAGAAAGTTCAATTGCTCGTTCAACATCTTTTTCGTTTATATTATCACCGTAAAAAACGAATTCAAGATTAATCTTCGTATAAACTTTAGGATGTTCATCAGACACTTCTGCAGAAATATTAACTTCATAATCGTCCAGCTCTACACGCTTTTTCTGAAGTATAGAAACCACGTCACTGGAAGTACAACCTGCTAAGGCAATTAAAACCAACTCTTTCGGTCTAATACCTGCATTACTACCACCGAAATCTTCAGGTCCGTCAATAGTTATCCAGTGATTTGAATTTGTTTTTCCTGCAAATGTAATTCCTTTGATTTGCTTGAGATATGCATTTGTTGCTGTCATTTCTTCCCTTGTTAAAATTATTCTGTAATTGATAACAATATGATGAAATAAAATTAAATGGGTTTCAAATCTAACCGGCACTTTGTATAATTGCCCCTGAAATCTTATCAATTTAAAAAGGAAATATAATGGCTGATCATGTTTACAAACACATCGAGTTGACAGGTTCATCACAAAGAAGCATTGAAGAAGCAATCCAAAATGCGATAAATAAAGCAGCCCAGACAGTAAGAAACATGAGATGGTTTTTAGTTACCGAGCAACGAGGTTATGTTGAAGATAACACAATTGCCTATTACCAGGTAACAATTAAGGTTGGATTTACATTAGAGGATTAATTATTGTGGGGTAAAAATAATTTACCCCATTTCATTCTTTACTCAATTCATTTATTAGCTTCCAAGCATTTTTAACATGCTCTTCCTCTGTCCTTAAACCTGAAATACAAATTCTTAAAATAAACTTGCCATTCAATTTTGTGTGAGATAAAAATAATTTTCCGGTTTTGTTAATCTTATTTATAAGCTTTTCATTAAACGAATTGATTTCTCCTTCGCTCAAGTTTTTAGGGATAGCCCGGAAACAAACAACTCCAAAATCAACAGGAGCAGATAATTCAAAATCATCACTCGATTCAATCCACTCTGAAAACATTTTTGCCAGACGAATATGCTCTCTAATTCTGTTTTGTAAACCTTCCACTCCGAAATAACGCATTATAAACCATGGTTTAAGGGATCTGAATCTTCTTCCAAGCTGAATTCCGTAATCCATAAAATTTGTTACTTCATCTTTGGATGTGTCGAGGTATTCGGCACTCAGACTGAACGCACGTTTAAGAACTTCAGGTTTTTTTGTAAATAGCAGACTGAAATCCACAGGTGTAAACATCCATTTATGCGGATTGATAACCAATGAATCAGCTTTTTCAATTCCTTTGAACATCCATTGTTTTTCCGGAAGAATCGCAGCAGTTCCGGCATAAGCGGCATCTACGTGAAGCCAGATTTCTTCTTCATTACTGATAGTACCTATTTCATCTATCGGATCGACACTCGTTGAAGACGTTGTTCCAACAGTCGCAACAACGCAGCAAGGCAGCCAACTGTTTGTCTTGTCTTCTTCAATTGCTTCTTTTAAAGCTCCGGGAATCATTCTGAATTTATCATCTGAAGGAATTTTTCTAATACCTTCGATTCCCAATCCAAGCGTAACAACAGCTTTATCTATAGAAAAATGTGCATGTTCGGAAGCATAAACTCTCAATCGTGGAAGATCATTTCTTCCTGCCATTCCCTTTTCTCTTATTTTAAGATGAGGATTATATTCACGTGAGGCAGCAATAGCATGCAACGAGCTTGTTGAAGCAGTATCGTAAACGATTCCCCAAAAATTCTCCGGCAGATTGAAAATTTTCCTGTACCAACTGATCATTCTCTCTTCAAGCTCGGTTGCAGAAGGGCATGTATGCCATGCCATACCATTTACATTAAAACCAGAACTGACAAGGTCTGCCAGTATTCCAGGTCCGCTTGAGGTTGAGTTGAAATAAGCCATGAAATCAGGATGATTCCAATGAGTAATACCGGGAATAATTTTTTCATCTATATCGCTGATAATATTTTCAAGCTTGTCGCTTCTAACTGGTGGCTGATCCTCAAGTTTCTTTTTGATATCTCCATAATCAACATTAGGCAGAACAGGATATCTTTCAATTCCTTCCAGATAATCAGCGACCCAATCAATTAGTTGATGACCAAGTTTTCTGAATTCACCGGCAGGCATATCTGCAAAAGTATTTTTATTGTTCATCTTGTATTCCTTAAAGTTCTTCCATAATCATAAATTAATCGTGGTTATTGATATCAACTAATTTAAACAAGTTTATATACAATAGGATTTGTAAAAAATACATACTTATAAGGTCAAAAATAACTTCTTTTATGGAGATAACTTTTTTAATAAGTTTTGAATTGTAATTCAGTTTAATTCACATTCAACAAGTATCAAATAATTTGCGCTTTACAAAAATCATATTTATCCTTTTTTTTTCATTTTTATTATTAATAATATCCGCATGTGAAAGCAGGTTACCTTTAAATATCGATATAACAAACCGGGACTTTACTTTTTACAACCAGGACAGCACCCAAGTAAACTTTCAAAAATTCATCAAAGGACATATCACGGTTATAGGTTTTATTTACACTCATTGTCCCGATATATGCCCGATGACAACTTATAATATGCAGCTTACACAGGATAGATTAAAAAAGGAAGGAATTCAAAATGTAAAATTTATTTCAGTTACATTTGATCCCAACAGGGATTTTCCATCAGTTCTTAAAAAGTATGCTGAAATTAGAAATATCGGCTTTAAAGACTGGACATTTTTATGGGGCGATAAAAAAAATACAAATTCTTTTATGGATAGATTCGATATTACATTCTTTCCTGCAGATACAACTTATTCACCTGATGGAGGAGTAAGTTACAGTATGATGCATACGGATAGAATCTCTTTAATTGATAGTGATGGAGAACTTCGTAAAAACTACAGGGGAAGTCATGTAAATTTGGATGAGCTTTTTAACGATATAAAATATCTCGGAGATTAAAATGAAATTTTTAATTGCTGCTTTACTTATGCTTTTTGTTTCCGGCAATGGAATTGTTATAAAAGATCAATGGGTTAGACCCGGTGCCGAAAAAATGTCGACTGCTCTGTACTTTACTATTGAGAATGAAGGTGATGAAACTGATACGCTTTATTCAATCGATTCTGATGCAAGTAATATGATACAAATGCACGAAACTTATTCCAAAGACGACCTGATGGGAATGAGAGAAATAGGACAAATTGTTATAAATCCCGGTGAGAAAGTTACACTGGAACCGGGCGGAATGCATATTATGGTAATGAAACTGAAGAAAGATTTAAAGATAAAAGATAAAGTCGCTTTTAATCTTCACTTCCGAAAGGCCGGAGATATAAAAATCACTGCCGAAGTTAAAGAGTGAAACTATAAATTTAATTTGGGAATGTCATTCAGAAAGAAACTTGCCGATTGTTCAACTATCTTATTATTGTGATAGGTAAAAAAGATTCTTGCTGAATGACAA
>JAJDNK010000037.1 GCA_022340715.1 bacterium BMS3Abin03
TTCGGGTTCGATGAAGACCCAAATTCGCAAAGAACAGGCAACAGGCATCAGTGGGATATATGGAGCTTCTGGATTGATTATAATGAAGTTAAAAGTGACCGTAGTTTGTTTGTTACTGAGTTCGGTTTTCAGGGACCGGCAAATGAACTAACATTTAATAAAATATTACCGAAAGAAAAAAGAAAAATTCAATCTTCTTCTTTTGAATATTATAATAAACAGATTGAAGGGCCGGAAAGAGTTATCCGCTTTTTATCTGGTCATCTTCCGGTAAAAACAAATTGGAGTGATTTTATTTATCTGGCACAGCTTAACCAGGGACTCGCACTTAAAACTTGTATCGAACATTGGAGAACGAATAAAATTACTAATGGAAGTATAATCTGGCAGGTAAACGATTGCTGGCCCGTAACAAGCTGGTCATTAATTGATTCGGCTTCAACACCTAAAATTTCTTATTACTTCACAAAGAACGTTTTTTCAAAATCGATTCTGTATTTCGAGAAAAGCAAATCTCATTTAAAAATTAATTTGTTGAATGGGCGAGAAAAAGATAAAGCTACATTAGAGACAATTGTAATTGATTCTGCGAGCGGCAAATATTTGTCAAGGAATTCACAAAATGTATCTCTTAATCAACAAAAATATATTGAGTTAAATAAAATAAATCTTGCAGATCTTCCTGTGAATAAGAACTGGATAATTGTGGCTACACTTAATGATCGGAATAAAAATATTATTCATCGAAATTATTTTATTGAAAAAGAGTGGAAACATTTAAAGTTGCCAAAGGCTACGATAAAAATCAGGCAATCCAAAACTGAGGCTAATCGTTCTTTGATTCTTACAACAAACAAACCTGCATTTTTCGTTGATGTTCATTACCCGGGAATTACTTTCTCAGACAGAGGATTTATTCTTATAACGGGCGAAGCAAAACGATTAGAAACTTCTAAAGCGAAGAATAAAGAAATCAAAAAGAATAATATTAAAATATTTTCTCTTAATGATTATTTGAACAATTAAATGAGAAGAACAATTTTATATAGCTTAAAAATTTCTCTGTTATCGGTTTTTATTATAACATTTTTTGCATCTATACAAATAAGTGCACAACAAATTAACATACCCAGAATTGAGCAGATGCCCAATCTTCCTTCACCTTATGAAATGAGAGACTGGAAACAAACAGCAATCGGATATGATAGTTTTGTTTTCGATTTCAATCTTACAGGACAGTATCTTCCTTTAATCTGGCTGAATACGAACACTGTTAATTATCCGAATCATAACAGCTTCGGATTGCATACAGTAGTGGGGACAAATTCAACAGCTTCATCTGAGGCAATAAATCTTTTGCCCGCGGTTGTTGGTGCGAGTTTATGTGGTGTTGATAAAAGTAATCAAGCCGGGTACAACTGGGTTTTGATGTGCGAGGAATATTTTAATAAAAATAATGGAGCGAATGTTTATCTCAATCATCCTGATGGAAGTAACTGGGATGATTGGTGGTACGATGTGATGCCCAATATATTTTTCTACCAGCTTTATAGTTTATATCCTAATACAGGTGATTTTAATTTTCAGTTTACATCTGTTGCCGATAAATGGCTGGCAGCAGTTAAAACTATGGGAGGAAGTACAACTCCATGGCAAAAACCGAATATGGATTACCGCGCATTCAATCTAAAGACGATGAAACCTTATTCGCTTGATGTTCACGAACCTGAAGCGGCGGGCGCAATAGCATGGATTTTATATAATGCTTATATCGAAACAAACGATACGAAATATAGAATAGGTGCAGATTGGGCAATGGAATTTCTGATTGAATTAACATCTAATCCATCTTATGAACTTCAGTTACCTTATGGGGCGTATCTTGCCGCAAGAATGAATGCTGAATTAGGTACAACTTACGACATTGAGAAATTAGTTAACTGGTGTTTTAATGTCGGTCCTTTACGCGATTGGGGATCAATATTAGGTCATTGGGGAAGTTATGATGTTCATGGACTTATTGGAGAAGTTAACGGCTCAAATGATTACGCATTTTTGATGAACACATTTGAACAGGTTGGCGCACTTGTTCCCTTAGTTCGTTATGATGAAAGATTTGCCAGGGCAATTGGTAAATGGGTTCTGAATGCGTCCAACGCAGCACGTTTGTTTTATACAAATTATCTGCCTGATCAAAATCAGGATAGTGAAGAGTGGTCGCATCAGTATGATCCTAATTCATATATCGGGCATGAAGCAATGCGTGAGACTCAATATGCACAGAGCCCTTATGCAACCGGCGATGCTGTAGATGGTAATTGGGGGATGACAAATCTTGCCCTTTACGGATCATCTCATGTTGGAATACTTGGGGGAATTATAGATACAACAAACGTTGAGCAAATTCTTATGCTGGATTTATTGAAGACAGATTACTTTCATAAAGATGCTTACCCATCATATTTAATTTATAATCCGTACAGTGAAGATAAAATTGTAAATGTAAATTTTGGCAATGATCAACATGATATTTATGATGTAGCATCAAAAACATTTCTAAAGAACGGAGTTAGCGGGCCAACAACAATAACAATTCCTTCAGATGCAGCAATAATCGCAATTTTTCTACCTTCCGGCGGAAACATCACTTACGATTTGGATAAAATGCTGATTAATGGAATTATAGTCGATTATCATTCAGGACAAACTGTTTTAAATTATCCACCGCGAATAAAGAGTCTTTCTGCAGATTCAACAATTATTTTATTAGGAAGTGGAATTAAAGTTTATTGTACGGCGACAGATAAAGACAATGATGTACTTAGTTATGCCTGGTCAGTTTCCGGTGGTTCTATTTCAGGTAGTGGTTCCCAAGTTAATTGGACCGCGCCGAATTCCGTTGGAACTTATTTTATAACCTGCTTAGTTGAAGATGGTAACAGTGGAGAAGTTAATGACACAATTAATATTAAAGTTGTTGAATCAATTAATAACGATCCTGTTATTGAAAAGATTTTAGCCAATCCAAGAAAAATTCATTTAGGAACTCAATCTGAAATTACTTGTTATGCTAATGATGTTGATGGAGACCAACTTTCATTTAGCTGGTCTTCACAAGAAGGTTCTTTTAGTGGAAGCGGTTCACAGGTTGTTTGGACTGCACCATCGAGTGAAGGTTATTATTTTATTAATTGTACCGTAGATGATGAACGTGGTGGTATAACATCAGATAGCCTTTTAGTTTCGGTCCGTGATACATCGGTTCACCAGTCAGGAAATCTTGTTGCTTTTTATCCCTTCAATGGGAATGCAAACGATGAAAGTGGAAACGGAAATAATGGTACTGTTTACCAGGCTTCTTTAGTTTCTGATAGGTTTAATAATCCAAACCGTGCTTATAAGTTTGATGGAGTAAATGATTATATCCAGATTTCAAACTCTACGATCTTAAATTTTTCAAATTCTATCACGGTTAGTTTTTGGATAAAAGTAAACGAGTTTTTTGACAGGGAAGCTTATCCTCTTTCTCACGGTAACTGGGAAAATCGATGGAAAGTCTCGATTACGAATAAAGGAATCAGATGGACTGTAAAAACCACAACAGGTGTTAAAGATCTTGATTCAGAAACAGAATTGAAGTTAGATAGTCTTTACAATGTTGTTGTTCTTTACGATGGATCAGATTATGAAATTTACATTAACGGTAAGCTTAATGCTCTTACAACTTTTTCGGGATCAATTTTATCTACCACAATCGATTTTATGATCGGACAGGTTTTACCGGGAGATAATCAATACAACTTTAAAGGTGTTCTGGATGATATTCGAATTTATGATTATGCTTTATCATATAATGAGATCGGGAAGCTATACGATATAATTACATCTGCTGATGACAAATATGATAACCAGATTCCAGTTCAAACGATTTTGTATCAAAATTATCCTAACCCGTTTAATCCGAAGACGAAAATCGGATTTCGGATTGCCGAATTCGGATTTGTTTCATTAAAAGTCTATGATGTATTAGGTGAAGAAATCACTACTATAATTAATGAAGAAAAATCTGCCGGAAATTACGAAGTTGAATTCGACGCTAACAATTTACCAAGTGGAATTTATTTTTGCCGCTTAAAAGCAGGAAGTTATATTCAAACAAAAAAGTTGTTGCTTCTAAAATAGATAAAAGATTTATCTGTAAAACTTATAGGTTCTAATATGGCTGAAGTTAAGTTAATAAACGTGTCTAAAATTTATGAGGGTAAGAATGAAGCAGTAAAAGATATAAACATAACTGTTAAGGATAAAGAATTTTTAGTATTAGTTGGTCCATCAGGATGTGGTAAATCGACGACACTTAGAATGGTTGCCGGTTTGGAAGAAATTTCATCAGGAGAAATTTATATCGACAACAAATTGGTGAATAACATTTCGCCAAAAGACAGAGATATAGCAATGGTATTTCAAAATTATGCTCTCTATCCGCATATGACCGTTTTTGACAATATGTCTTTTGGATTGAGACTGAGAAAATTTGAAAAAGCTGACATAAAAAAAAGAGTAACGGAAGCAGCTAAGATTCTTGAACTGGAATCTTTACTGAACAGGAAACCGAAAGCTCTTTCGGGAGGACAGAGACAGAGGGTCGCACTTGGTCGTGCAATTGTCCGTAATCCAAAAGTATTTTTATTCGATGAACCGTTAAGCAACCTAGATGCAAAACTTCGGGTTCAAATGAGAACAGAAATTTCTAAACTTCATCAAAGACTTGGTGCAACAATAATTTATGTAACACACGACCAGACCGAAGCAATGACAATGGGAGATAGAATTGTGATAATGAAGGATGGAATTGTTAATCAAATAGAAACGCCTTTAAACTTGTATAATAGTCCTTCAAATGTTTTTGTTGCAGGATTTATAGGAAGTCCTGCAATGAATTTCATTGATGGAAGAATAGTAAATAACACCGATATATATTTTAAGAGCAACAAAGGTGATCTTGATTTTGTTTTATCTAAAGGGCAAAAGGAAAAGCTAAAAGATTATATCGGTAAAGAAATTACGATTGGAGTCCGTCCCGAAAATATTTTATTAGAAAGCGTAGATAGTAATTCTATTTCTGCAGAAGTTGTTTTAGAGGTAATAGAACCGATGGGTAATGAAATATTCCTGTATTTTGAGTTAGATGAAACTTCGTTTACTTCCAGAGTGAAAGCGCAAGAAAACCTTATGCCTGGTAAGAAAGTCCAGATATACTTGGAAGGCGATAAAATTTATTTCTTCGATAAAGAGAATGAGGCAAACATTTGTATGAAAAATTAAATTGATTTTCTCATATAGTTTATAGTTTTATTTAAATGGTTGGAATATCATTAATGAGTAGTAAGGCAGAGTAATGAAAAGAAATTATTTTATCGTGGCGCTTATATTCATCATTTTTTACGTAATATCATTTCTTACCAATATAATAGGACCTATCATACCTGATATAATTAAGAGTTTTGATCTTAGTTACTTCATGGTCGCTTTTCTTCCTTTCTCATTTTTTATCGCTTATTTAATGTCTATCCCCGCAGGAATGCTTCTTGAAAAATATAATGAAAAAGCGATTATGATTGCCGCTTTTTTAGTAGCTACTGTAGGGGCATTCCTTTTTGCTATTGTGCCTGTTTACGTTGTTTCAATAATTTCTTTATTTCTTATCGGTTTTGGTATGGCGATGCTGCAGGTAGCAATTAATCCGCTTTTAAGGACTGCAGGTGGTGAAGAGCATTTTGCTTTTAACTCTGTATTTGCTCAACTGTTTTTTGGCGCTGCATCTTTTCTTAGTCCCCAGCTGTATTCTTATTTGGTTAGTAATTTGCAGAGAGGCAATTCGGATAAGAATATACTTTTATCAACTTTAGCTACACTCGTACCTCAAGAACTTCCCTGGGTATCTTTATACTGGATTTTTGCAGTAGTATCAATATTAATGGTTATACTCATTGCATTAGTTAAGTTACCTAAAGTAGAACTTAAGGAAGATGAACGAACAGGTGCCTGGAGTACTATTAGGGAATTATTCAAGAATAAAATTGTAATTTTATTTTTTATCGGGATATTTGCCTACGTAGGGACCGAACAGGGAATAGCAAATTGGATTTCAGAGTTTTTATCAAAATATCATGGATTTGATCCTCAAACTACGGGTGCAGATACTGTATCTTACTATTGGGGATTATTAACAGTTGGGTGTGTTTTAGGATTAGTTCTTTTAAAGCTTTTTGACAGCAAATTAGTATTAAGGGTTTTTACGATTGCCGCAATGATTTGTTTGGCAATTGCATTATTTTCAGAGGGCAGCACTCCATTGTATTTTTTCCCTGCTACAGGTTTTTTCCTTTCTGTAATGTGGTCGATAATTTTTTCATTGGGTTTAAATTCGCTGGATAAACATCACGGTTCGTTCTCAGGTATTTTATGTACAGGAGTCATCGGAGGTGCGGTTGTTCCGCTTATTATTGGATTTATCTCTGACTTTATTGGATTAAGATTCGGAATGTTATTCTTGTTTGTAACGTTAACATACATTTTTAGTATAAGTATTTGGGCAAATCCACTTATAAAAAATGAAACCATCTTTAACAAAGCAAGTCTGGAAAATAAATCCTGAAAATTATAGAAAAGGAAATGGAAGATAAGACTATTATCGGTGTAGACCTTGGTGGAACCAATATTAGAGTTGGCAAAATATATAATGATAAGGTAACTGACCTATATACCCGGCAAATTTCATCAACAGGAATTGAGCAAAAGGTGATTGATGAAATAATTACATCTATCAAAAAGATTTTTAATAATTCAATCTTAGGAATCGGCGTTGGTGTTCCCAGTGTTGTAGATGTTGAGAAGGGGATTGTTTACGATGTACAAAACATACCTGCATTTAGGAAAGTTTATCTTAAAGATATTTTAGAAAAAGAATTTAAAGTCCCTGTATATATAAATAATGATGCTAACTGTTTCGTTGTAGGCGAGAAGTATTTTGGAGCAGGGAAAAATTATAAAGACATAGTTGGATTAATATTAGGTACCGGTCTGGGTTCAGGAATATATACTAACGACAAGTTATATATGGGTGCCAATTGCGGTGCAGGTGAATTTGGAATGATTTCTTACAAAGACAGCAATTATGAAGACTACTGCTGTGGGCAATTTTTTATTAAAAAAAATAATACAACTGGTGAAGATATTTATAGGAAAGCTGTTAATGGTGATAATGACGCGCTGGAAATATTCAATGAATTCGGTTATCACGTTGGAAACGCAATTTCTGCAATAGTCTTATCGGTGGATCCTGAAATAATTATCCTTGGAGGTTCTGTAAGTAAGGCTTATGATTACTTCAAAAATTCTTTGAACATGGCATTGGATACATTTCCTTATCAGAATTCGATTAAGCGTTTAAAAATAGTGGTAAGTAAACTTAAGCAGGTTTCTATACTTGGTGCGGCCGCACTTTATTTTGAAAATAAAAAATGATTTAAGAAATACTGCAGTTATAATAAGGAAAGATTACTTATGAGATTAATAATTCAACCCGATTATGATCTGGTTTCAAAATGGACAGCTAATTATGTTGCCAGAACTATAAATGATTTTAAACCTTCGACTGACAGATTCTTTGTCCTCGGTTTACCAACAGGGTCATCTCCTATCGGTATGTATAAAGAATTGGTCAAACTGAATAAGAAGAAGATAATATCCTTCAAATATGTGAAGACATTTAATATGGATGAATATGTTGGTTTACCTGAAGATCATCCTGAAAGTTATCATTCGTTTATGAGAAAGCACCTATTTGATTATATAGATATTGATGAAAAGAATATTAATATTCTTAACGGTAATGCCCCCGATCTGCAAAAAGAATGTGATAAGTATGAGGAAAAGATAAAAGAAGCCGGCGGTATTAATCTCTTTATCGGTGGTGTAGGTCCGGATGGTCACATTGCTTTTAATGAGCCGGGTTCTTCGCTTGGTTCATATACGCGTATTAAAACATTAACGATGGATACGATTATTGCTAATTCAAGATTTTTTGAAAATAATATCAATAAAGTTCCCAAAACTGCTTTAACGGTTGGTGTAAAAACCGTGCTTGATGCTGAAGAAGTTGTAATAATTGTAAGCGGTCATTCAAAAGCGCTTGCTCTTGCAAAATGTATTGAAGAAGGTGTTAATCATATCTGGACATTGAGCGTTCTGCAACTTCATCCAAAAGGAATGATCGTTTGCGATGATGCTTCAACTGTAGAGTTAAAGGTTGGTACGGTAAATTATTTTAAAGATATCGAATCTAAAAATTTAGATGCTGATTTGTTGCTGGAGAAGTAGGAATCTGTTAAAAATTTGGAAAGTAGACATAAAGATGAATGGAAAAAAGTTGAATTGACTTAATAATAAATGTTATAATAAAGTTTAATATTTAAAAGATGGAAGATTCCTCTTTTATTTTATCCAGTCGGGGTGGGGAGATTCGAACTCCCGACCTCTTCGTCCCGAACGAAGCCAAATACTCCTTTTTTAATTTAGAAACTAACCTTTGGAGGGAAATGTACAGTGCATTGTCAAGTAAAAAATTACTTGTTACCTTACTTTGAGGTGTAAATGAAAACAGCCCAAGTGGAAAATTCAAGGGAGTCGAAGCCCTGTTAAAACTACTCAGGCTAATTTCAGATTGTAATTTTGTTTTCATTCGAACTTTTAGAATTTTTCTTGCAACATACCTTCCCATTACTTCATTGTCAAATTGAAAAAATAGCCAGCACATATAAGTTTAAATATTCACAAGAAATAATCTTTTTTACGGTTCTACCTGTACATTACCACTTACAACTGTAAAGGTGGATCCTCCAGAGGGATCATCATCACAACTGTATGGGGTTGAATTAAACCAGTCAACAAATTCATCAGTCGATCCTTTACCTTCTCCATTGTCAACTACCCTCAACCAGAAATAATATTGACCAGGAGGAATAGGTCCCGACTTTACAACATTATTGTAACTGCCACAAAGTATGGCTTCATTGCCATTAACTTTCATACAATTAACTATTCCGTGTGCTATAACATCAGCGTATTTTGCATTCACCTGAACACTACCTGTAACCACTCCATCTATCTCTCGAGCGTGGAACTCGAATATTTGTATCCCCCCTCCAATTTCAATGGTTGCTTGTCCGTTGACAGATGGACTGGAACTTTTGAGTAAAGCAACATTTGACGATTCGCTCGGATTTACAAAGTTTTCGTCTGAACAGGAATAAAACAAAATAAAACAGATGAGTATTAAAGACATTAATGAAAATTGTTTCATAATGGGCCCTTTCTTATATGGTGAAATTATTTTATTACGCGATAAACATAGAATAATTAACTGTGTAAGTATTGTACTTTTCACGCAATTGTTAAGACTTTTCACGCAGGAAAGTGGTTGTTAATATTAACAATCTTCAATTGCAATTTTCAATTTATACAAGTTTAATGGTAATAACCTTTTAGCGGAGTTTATTTCTATCAGCTGAAAGCTGGTTCTTTTGTAGAAACTAAAAAAATGATATTGATGAAGTAGTAATTTTAATCTTTACTTACCCCTACTCTTAGTTGAGTGGGGGTTTTTTATTATATGTTTTCCTATCCATATCTTCTTATCAAACCAAATAGTTTTTTCAGAAATCGTGAGTTGAGTCGAGGGATTTTAGATTAAAATTCAAATCAGGAGCGACATTATTTAATAAAGGGCATTTATTACTTGCCAATCACCACCAGTTGTATATTAACAAGAATAGTTGCCATTATCAAATAATATTTACAATTTCAAATATAAATCTACCCCTTATGAGAAACGTATAGAATAACGTTACTCTTATTACTTACCAGAATACAGTGCTTCTCCCAAGGAGTAAAGTAAACCGAAGCTATTTTTCAGTTTAACTCATCAGGAGGAGTTATGAAGAACCTATTTTCACTTTTTATTGAACTGATATTATTGCTGATTTGTGCGGTAATCTGGTATCCAACTTATGGTCAATGGCAGAAGCATTTCATTGATGATAATCTGGATTACGCTGCTGGATTGTATGTTGCTGATATGGATGATGATAATGACCTCGATGTTGTGGCTTCAGGCTACAATGCAAATATTGTATTATGGTATCAAGCGCCTCTTTGGATAAGACGTGTTATAGATGAATCACTAAGCTTTCCTTGCGACTTAAGCGTTGGCGATATGGACGGCAACGGTATTTTGGATGTGGTAGCTACACAATACTCAGGTGGTAATATTCTTTGCTATGAAGCGCCGTTATGGAGTAAACGGCTTATTGAACCATTTACACAAGGTGCTCAGCACGTACAGATTGCTGATATTGATGGAGATACAGACCTTGACGTAGTAGCAACAGGGAGGGATGTAAACGATATACGCTGGTACGAAGCGCCTTCATGGACCAAGCATATCATAGACTCTGTTCTGGGTGGTGGTCGTGGCCTCCACGTGATTGATATGAATAGTGACGATGCCTTAGATGTAGTAGCAGCGGGTATGTATTCTAATGTTGTCTGCTGGTATGAGGCGCCTTTATGGGCTAAGCATATAATAGACTCTAATCTTAGTGGCGCTATTAGTGTGTATGTAGCTGACATTGATAGCAATAACGAATTTGATGTGGTTGCAGCAGGGTATTATTCGAATCAAGTTGTTTTGTACCAACCCCCTTCTTGGAATAAGTGTGTAATTGATTCTAATCTGGTGGGTGCTCGGAAAGTTTGTATTGCAGATTTAGACGGTGATGGCACACTGGATATAGTAGCAACAGGAATGAATCAAGGTATTGTTTGCTGGTACGAAGCACCTTCGTGGACCAAGCATATCATAGATTCCCAATTGTATGGCGCTTATTTTGTGGAGGTTGCTGATATGGATGGTGATAATGATCTCGATGTGATAGCCACTGGATCCAGAGCAGATGACGTTGTCTGGTATGAGAATAATATTGTTGTGGGAGTTGAGAACAAAAGTACAATAGTCCCTGCGGAATATTCATTGTATCAGAATTACCCCAATCCATTTAATCCAAGCACAACAATTGAGTATCATATTCAAGAATTGAGTCTTGTGACAATTAAAGTTTATAATGTTTTAGGGAAAGAGGTTGCAACTCTAATTAACGAGTACAAACCAGCAGGGAAATATGAAACCGAGTTCAACGCCGCAAACTTACCAAGTGGAATCTATTTCTACAAGGTGCAAGCAGGTGATTTTGTTGAAACTAAGAAGATGATTTTAATGAAGTAAATGGGTATTATATAAAATTTAGATTGATTTATATTTATTGATCTATAATAAGATAAGCATGTAAAAGATAACATTTATTGTATTAAATCATCAAATTCATCATCTGTAATTTTATCAGAGCTGTGATCTTCACTTTGTTCCATATTTTTATCTCTATCCATTAAAACAAAATATTTGTTTAAATAACTCTGATATATATGATCGTCTTTCTCTCTAACCATTCCAATAAACTCAATCTTACCTCGCAATGATTTACAATGAATTTTTGCGATTCTTAAATCTGTTTTTTCCCAATTATGCAATGTTGCTTTAATATTTTTTATAGATAGTATCAAAAAAACCATTTAAGGATTATCAATTGAAAAGATCTTTTAATCTATACTACAGGGTGAATTTTTATCCACCCTGAAAAGAAAATTTAAAAAATAGCTCTTCCTTTTACTCCTATTCTGTCCCTTCTTCCTGTTTCATTACTAATTTATAACCCATCTGAGAGTATATCGGTAATTGATTATAATAGACCCATTCTTCAGTAATTTTTCCATTTTCAATGACCTGCATTGCAAGCCCCGTAAATGAAACATTTTTTCCTGTCGCAGGCATACTATCACTTAGCGGTCCATTATTCGTCCCTGTAGCCGACCAGAGAGCCACAATTCTGTCATTGAGTTCAAATTGTTTGTCAAACGATACCTTGAAATCAGGGTAAGCTGTATATACCCACTTAACAAATTTTTTGACACCTTCCGGTCCTTGCGAATCACCTGTATCAGCATTATGTCTTACACAACCTTCTGAATACAATGTATCCACAAGATCTAGATTTCCACCATTCCAGAGTTGTAGATAATTATCATTGATTGCTTGTAGTTCAGCTTCGCTATATGTTTTTTCTTCCTGTTGCTGACATCCATTCCAAATGACAATTGAAAACAGAAGGAAAATGAAGAAACTAAGAGAAGAAAATTTTATTAAAGACATATCATCCTCCTTTATATATGTGAGTAAGTTAAATTCTCCCAAACACTATAATATCTCAAATATTTTTGATTGCGTTATTTGTTACATTAAAAAAAGTCAATTAAAATTAAAAGAAGAATTCATTCCGAACTTGTTACTTGAAATTCCCCTAATGATTTTACACCAAAAGATTTATGAAAACTTACTATTATCCATCTATTATCTCTCTTTTGTAATACCCACGTGCAGCGTAGTGGAAGTAAATATGTATGGCTATCACCAAGTACAGTTTTCAAGTCCCATAATGTAACTGCCCAGGCATCTTTACCAGTTGGAGAAATAAATATCTTTTCTTTTGTAACATCTATCTCTGTTTCTGAGAATGCATCATTCTGCCCATTCATTACCTCTTTTAGTTGTTCCCATCCCTCAATCCAAGAAAGATTAACACTTCCACCAACATTAATCATACTACTGTCCTGAGAAACAATTTCTGAATATAAGTTCATATCTTCATCTACGATGCTTTTTACATAACTATCCAATGTTTTTTTTACAGATGCTTTTTCGTCCTGAATGTTGATTTTTTCTTGCTGCTGACAACTGAATAAAAGAATAAAAGCCAAAGACAAAATTGCAGTAAAGGAATTTTTCATTAGATACCTCCATAATAAGTGACATGATATATTTCAATCCACGCTACTCCTTGAGGGAAGCACTGTATTCTGGAAGGAAATAAGAGAAAGATATTCTATACGTTTTTCCTAAGGGATAGAACCACTTTTGCAAAAGTGCAAATATTATTTGATAGAAGCAACTAAGTTGTTAGATGTCAACAGTTTATTAAAATAAAATCCCCACTAACATCAATTATGAGATCAGCATCATTTATTTTCAAATCCAACCTTAAAAGACACTGTCGAAGAGATCATCTAGCCCCTCCCAAAATCTCAGATCACCTCGCACAAACCAGGTAGGAGTCCCACTGTATGTGATAATCGGGTTTGTAAAATTTTTAGTATGGATTTATTTTCATTACTTTTAGGTTATATAGCAGTTTATTGAAAACTTACTATGCATATTAACTCATATATA